>PXTV01000035.1 GCA_003022985.1 Bacteroidetes bacterium SW_11_45_7
CCTTTTTTTTCGGTAACTTTTGGAAAGTTGCCAGCCAAGGGTTCGAAAGCATGTACAACAGTGGCTTTAGCCACATTGTTATCAGGAACCTCTAACCGCGTTACTCTATGAAATGAAATTTCCCAAAGGAGGAAATCCCGGCACCCACTCTACCATAAGCTATTTATCCATCGGTATATCACCAGAAATTGGCAGTAAAACAGTATCGCCAGTCAAATCAGTGCCGTGAAGGATCTTGCGTCTAAGCTAATGAGTGGTAAGGAAGTTGTATCAGGGCTTCATCTCAATATTGGTGCGGGTGTCAAATCCATAACGAATAGCCACACAAAGTCGGCACCTCAACTAGAACAATTCTTATCCGATCGATTATGGAACCCTCTATTCCTCACTCTGCGGATGATAAATCCTCTCGGCATTCCTGAAAATGGAATCTTTGTTAAGCGTCATGGATTTCGTTTCCTGGTTAACATAGCGTTTCATCTGGTCATCGTAGTGGGGGCTTTGCGGATCGTTGGAAGCCCCGAACGGATGAATGGATTCGATATTTGCAACCTCCCCATCCTTGTACTTAACAAACTGAATATAGGAGTCGCCCACATGTTGTTTAAGGTGACCCTCTTCATAGGGTTTATTGTAATTAGCTGCCAGCACATCGGGAAAGCCCAGAAGCGGCAACTCCTTATTGCCCCGCACATGGCGCTGTAACCGGCCAAGGGGGACATCTGTCGTGCCGAAGTGCTCAGTCAAATGGTCCTTAGCCGCTAACAACCCTTCTACGTAGTCTTCCTCATCAGCCTTGAGCCCTTTGTAAAAGGGGCGTTCCGTCACCCCATTCTCCTTGAAAACATGGCGGAATGCCAGCAAAAAGATGGAAGCTTTTTCATCGTCCTTTTCGATCTTGAAATCCCAGCTTTTCATTTCTTTGATCAAATCAGCTATTCGAGGATATTCCGTGGCCGGGACATCGATCATATTCTTCACCGATTTGACAAAATTGCTGCTATCGGCCAGTTTCATATCGTACTTGATTTTCTGAAACACTGAAAAATCAACCTCGTCAAACTTGCTGATCAACTGCTTAAAACGGATGCTCCTGTTGTTATCGTTCTTGCGGAAACCCATGTCATCCTCGAAGTTTTGGGGATCGGGATCTTCCTCATCACAAGTAGCGTTAAAAGGTGTATTATTCATGTTGAAAAGATAGCCGCAGGAAGGGTTCAACTTTTGGGGAAGCTCTTCTAAGGGATAGTAGTCGGTCCAGAGGTTGGCAGACGTATCACCGGGCAAGACGCCTGAGTAATCGTAGTTATTGTTCCGTTGAGGCACCATGCCCTGAGAGATGTAGAAAATGGTGTCACGTACATCAGCATACATGATGTTGAGCTTGGGGAGAGCCTGCATATCAATAGCATTGTAGAATGCGTTGAAAGTTTGAGCTTTGTTCATCCGGAACCACTGTTCAGGAGCCCTGACATCGAACAGTTGTGGATAGCGAACGGCATAAAATGAGCCATCGTCCGATTTAAAAGTGGGACCATATACACTGTAAAATGCTTTGCGGGGAACGGGGATGGGTAAAAAGCCGAGCACTTGTACATTGAGCCAGATGGTTTCTCGCTCCAGTTCCCGCCACTGCCCATCGAATTTGTAAGACAAATTCTTGTTTGGGTGCATGTTCAGTTTATAAACATCCACCACATCCGGATCATTAAAGGTATGTGCCCAGCCGAGTTTCTCATTGGTCCCCAAAAAGATGCATGGACCACCGGGAAACGTTCCGCCCAGCATATTCAACCCTTCCTGACTATTGATGTGAGCCTCGTACCATGAAAACGGCCCTCTTATTGGCTGATGGGAATTGATGCAAAGCATGGTGCTGCTGTCCGCTGTTTTAGCCGCATTCATGGCATAACTGTTGGAGCCGAATTGAACATCCTTTACATCCAAGTCACCCTGCACAATGTCTTTTACATCCTCATGGACACCGGAAATCAGGGATAAGTGAAACATGAATCCCTTGATGATATCGCGGGGCTCGATAGGAAAAATCTTCTTGACCAACCGTTCCTTGGGGTGAGCAGCTGCATAGTCGTTGATCCCTTGAGCATAAGCCGCCAAATAACGCCTGAAATCAGGCGAGAGGTTATTCATACGGTTATCGACAATCTCATCAGCACGGATAGCTTCCATCAGGTAATCCTTAATAGCGCCATCTTTTCCTTGTACTTTTCCGAGCATGCCATTGACGGCAAGGAGAGGCTCCTGCATTGTTTTGAAATCGTCCTCGGCATTGGCCCAGGCAAGGCCATAAGCTGCTTGCTCATCCGTTTTTCCGTAGATATGGGGCACTCCCCATTCATCGCGCACAATCGTGATTGAATCGGGGTCAATATCCACACCAAAATCAGTATTGGTAGGATTGTCTGCAATACCTGCTCTATACCAGAAAGAACACAAAATCAAAATGAGAAGAAAATGGCGTTTCATAAGGAGATAAATTGGTCACACAATCAAAAATGATCAACGTAAGAACGAACAGAATCCAAGCTGACAAAATCAAAATACGTCTATGTTAAGGTAGTGATAAAATAGATCAGACGTTGCATTTGAGCCGGGAGAAAAATCAAAGCACCAACAGGAAAAAGCAGTAAAGATAGAGCCAGAGGCCATCAACGAAATGCCAGTAAGTAGATAGAAGCCCGACTTTTGTAGGTTGAGCCGGATCGGAGAGAAACAACAATTCCTGAACCGGATCTTTTTGCTGATACAGGGCTTTACCGAAAAAGATGCCCAGCGCAATAAGACCGGCCACAATATGCAGTGCATGAATACCCGAGATAAGGTAGAGATAAGAACCTGAAGGGCTTTTGACAAATGAATAGCCCATCTGGAAAAGCTCACGCCAACCGAGAAATTGAAAACCGATGAAGGCCAAGCCAAGCCCAAATGTAACACCGAGCCCCCAGCGGTACTGAATGACATCATCTTGCTTTAGTGACCGAACAGCATGATACATAGCCGCACTGCTCATGAGGATAATGACCGTGTTGGCATGAAAAATAGCCGGCAGTTGAAGGGAGCTCAAATCGCCGGTTGTCTTAGCGTATAGCAGCGAGAACGATAGCGCGATAAATAAAATAGCAAGTGCTCCCAACAGGGTGTAGAGGAGAAACTTAAATGGTTGGTACTTCTTGACGTACTGCTGTGAGTAGTAAAGCTCTTGATCGGTTTTCTCGTCTGATGACCCTTCCATGGTATCGATCTAACACAATGAACAAGAAGATTGTTTGCTAATTTGCCGGCTTATCGTATTGATTTTAAAATTAGTAAAAAGCGTGCAAAAGAATCAAACTTGTCGTTTTTACTCATGAAAAGCCAACAGTGGAATTTCCGTATGATAAGCCATTTTCTTGGTTAAATCGGATGAGAACATGCGCTGAAAAAAATTGCGCTTTCGGGTCAACATTGCTAAGATATCGGCATTTTGATCGTCTATATAGCGATCCACCGCCTCTTCCTTGTCCTTACCATATACGGAATCGAACGTGATTTGCTCCCCGGGAATGTGCTCGCGAATCCATTCAGTCAGCTCATTGTTGTAGTTCCGAACTTCTTCATCAGTATGCTGAAATACATGAAGCACATCAATGACAGCATTGAATTGACGAGCAAATCGGGCCAATTGTGTTAAAGCCGGTTTATCACTTTCCCGTAAATCAGATGCATAAACAATCCGCTCAATCCCTTCAAACCGGGCGTTATCGGGTACTGCTAACAGCGGAATGGTGGAATGCTCAAGGACTTTTTGCGTATTGCTTCCCATCAAATATTCCTTGATCCCGCTTGCCCCTGTTGTGCCCATGACAATCATCCCGGCACCTTTTTCTTCTGCCACTTCAATGATTTGCTCAAGGGCAAACCCATGCCGGGCCTCATAGCTCACATTCAGATTGTTGAAACGGTCACCCCCTGCGGAGTCGTTAATTTTGGTCATCAATTGTTCCAAATCCTTATGCGTCTGTTGCTCGATCTCTTTTTCCATAGAAGACATCAGCTCCATGGCCATATTGGCATCCACCATTGGGATGTCGTAAACATGGAGTAAAATGAGGCATGCATCATTCTTGAGGGCCAACTCGCAAGCGTAGTACAAGGCATTGAATGCTGTATTGGAATAATCGGTAGGAACGAGGATCGTATTCATAGCATAGTATTGTCCTTCAAAATACTAAGTAGTTTCTGTTTTTATGTTCTCAAGTGAATCTTTTCGTTAAAAGGAGAGTTAGAAGAATACTGCAATGGAAGACGTAAAGCTGTCTACCAAAAAAAGTTCCAGCTTATCAAAAAGCTGAAGCACTTTTTAAAAAAAGGTGCCCGGGGCGGGACTCGAACCCGCACGGCCCGAAGGCCATCAGATTTTGAGTCTGACGCGTCTACCGATTCCGCCACCCGGGCAAATAATGAGAGGAAGTTCAAAATTAGGAATCTTTTGAGGATTGTTACTTTTCCTCCTCGCCTTTCTCAGCATTTGCTTTGCCATAAGCCGGCAATTCTTCCGACACGTATTGGCCTACAATGGGAAAATTCTTGCGGATGATTTTGTATAGATCATTGCTATTGGAGGGAAACTTGACAATGGCCACATCACCTGCCAATTGTCCTCCATCTGTATTGTACAGGGAATAGTGAACCTTAATGGTGCGCTCAAACGTGTTTGTAGCCCTATCAAGACAGTGATTATAATTTGTGATAAGCTCAAATTGATTCAAAAACAGGAACAATTCGGTACCGTAGTTTTTCTTGAAATATTTGAGCATTTTATTGCTTGGTATATCTACATCCATATAATAACGCCCCTTGACTTCTTCTTCTTTGTATTGCTCAGCTTGGGTTTTCTGCTCTTCACTGTCTCCATCTTCCTCCTTTTCTTGCACTTTCTCGATAATTTCTTTTCTGTACTTCTCACTGTTCTCTCCGGAGCCCTCTCCTACTTTCACATCTTTTGGCGCCATGGCCTCTGCCTTCTCGTATCTAATTGCCTGGTAAATCCGTTGGAGGTCTTTAAAGGCCTGTTCAGAAGTGTCCGTGAGCAAACTACGAGCACCATGCTTGCCGATAATTTGGGCTTTCACCCGACATACCGGGATCGTAAGGAATAATTAACACCTTTCCAAAGTTGGCGTCCTTGCTTCCCGAATTAGAAGACGCTTCGCCTCCATCATCTGCTACATGATGAACGGGTAAAAGAAAAGTTATGAAAAAGGCTGCAAGTACAAGTAATGATGTTGAAAAATGGCTATTCATAGGCATCATTTAAAAAAGACTTTGTAAAGATCCTGCCCATTGGCAAAGATAAGCAAGGAAAGTAAAATCACCATGCCAACCATTTGAGCGTATTCCAGGAATTTTTCAGAGGGTTTGCGGCCACTGATCATTTCGTAGAGCGTAAACATCACATGGCCCCCATCAAGGGCAGGTATGGGCAATATGTTCATAAAAGCCAAAATCACTGACAGCAAAGCCGTCATTTCCCAGAAAAGGAGCCAATTCCATTGACCGGGGAAGATCTTGCCAATTGTAATAAAACCACCTACATGCTTATACCCTTCGGTATCAGGGTTAAAGATGATGGCAAACTGTTTCACATACCCTGTAAGCGTAGCATATGCCTTTTTAGTGCCTGCAGGAAATGACGCTAAAAAGCCGTAATTGATCTTTTTGGTTTTGAAATATTCGTTCGGCCGTTTAGGCATAAAACCCAAAATGCCGGACTCAGGTACTGTCATTGGAAGATCTATCGTATCTTCTTGCCTCTTTACATGAAGCGTAACCTCCTCTTTTTTATATTTACCAACAACCTTCTTGAACTCGTGAAAATAAGGAGTTTTAGTTTGATTGATACCGATGATTTGGTCACCTTTCTGCAATCCATTTTTTGCTGCCACTGACTTGTCCTGTACACGTTTAACTTGTGTAGGAAACCTTATTTGAATAAACGTAGGCGTATCTTTCCCTAAAACATTTTTGATGAAATCCGATGGCACATCAAGGGTTTTGCGCTCACCATTCCGAATAACAGCGAGAATTTCTGTACCGACTCCCCATTTACCTTGACGATTTTATCGCCATCCTCAAGGCCGATTTGTTGACCGATCGAATCGACAGCAATACCGTATTCAGCATTTTCAGGCGGCAGGTAGCGTTCCCCCTGGCTAAACATGATCATAGCGTAGATGACAATGGCTAACAGGATATTCATCGTCACACCGCCTACCATGATGATCAACCGCTGCCAGGCGGGTTTGGCTCGAAACTCCCACGGCTCAGGCGGCTTTTGGAGCTGCTCTTTGTCCATGGACTCATCGATCATCCCGGATATCTTTACATACCCGCCAAGCGGTACCCAGCCAATGCCGTATTCCGTGTTACCGATTTTCTTCTTCATCAGCGAAAACCACGGGTTGAAGAAAAGATAAAACTTCTCAACACCGGTTCGGAACAATTTGGCCGGCAGAAAATGGCCCATTTCGTGCAGAACAACCAAAATGGATAAAGAAAGGAGCAATTGGGCGGCCTTGATCAGTATTTCCATATCGCACTACGATGTACTTTTCGATGATTGGCCTTGGCAGTAAGAACCAATGGCTTAGGAATGAATTTTGTTTCCAACTCGCTCGATCTCTTCATTTGCCCTGATGCGGGTTTCCTTATCAGTTTCAATATAATCCTGAAGTGAAGGTTGGCTGATGTGAGAAACAGTTTTCATGCATTGTTCAATGACATCCGGCATTTCAAGAAAACTGATACGGTCC
>PXTV01000036.1 GCA_003022985.1 Bacteroidetes bacterium SW_11_45_7
AATTTTTGCAATATTGCTGGTACACTTGTTTGCCGCTGACATCTGATGTACTCCCATCATCGCCTGAAGATTGATCTGTGCCGGAGCTGCTTCCACCACAAGACACGAATAAAAACAACATCGCCAATATCGCTAAGATTCCGTTTTTGCGCATCTTCAATCAAAATAAGGTTATGTGCTTGGTAAATGCTAAAACAAAGACGTAAACTAACATCAGCGTGGAGAGTGTGGATAGAATTTTATTCTGCTTGCGGAAACCGACAATCCCTAAAGGAATTGCGAGCACTACGAGCGTGATTTTCAGGTGAAACCAGCCGGCCATATCTCCCCACCCTATGTGATGCCACATATACAAACCGGTGGCGAGTAAAAGAATAGCAAGTATCATTTCAGGTATGATGAGTTTTTGCCTGTAATTGCCAAGCATTTCCTTTTTGTCGGCAAGTAGAATAAAAGTCTTAACTAATGAGGAGAGCAGGAATAATGTAACGAGCAGTGTGTGGGTGTGTTTGATGCCATCGAACATAGTAGATCTTTTGGTAGGTGAATAATGCTTGTCAAAAGTAGAATAAAATGATAAAGGAGCAAATACACCAAGGCAACGGTTGAGGAGAGGGAGAAGTTGACAAAAAATGACCTGCTGGCTTGTGGTGAACCAACAGGTCGAAAAGCGGTTATCACTCATGAGCTCGTCAATTTCCCCCAGGTTTATGACAAGTTGCTTCACGGTAATTGCTCAATCGATGAAAAACCGGCTGTTTCGGAATCGATATCGGGCTGGCCAACATACTTCACCTCGCTTGCCCCGAGAACTTCAGCTTTGAGATTTTTCGTGGCATTGACACGGGCGTCACTGGAGCCGGCTACTTCCAATTCGGCATCTTCTACCTCATAACCTTTTGCATTCATATTTGAGGCGCCCAACACTTCTGCAATCAAGGTCTTACCTGAGCCCACCAGATGAAGGGAAGATGCACCGAGCACTTCCACTTTCAGCTCCTGGTACGATATGTTCATGTCGCCTTCCGTGGCACCGGCAAGCGTTATCTCACAGGACTTGCCGGAAAGACCGGTAACTGATGATTCCCCGGCACCTTTGATCTCGATATCTTCGAGCGCTGGTGTTTCCACGATTACTTTGACCGTGCCATCCTCAAAAATATCCCCTACGCCTTCTTGCTTGCTAACGGTAAGCACATCGTTTGACATGGCCACGTCAACATCATCCAATAAATCCTCAGGCCCTTTGAGAACAGTTTTATAGTCTTCTGCATAACTGATATCGACATCAAATGCCCCATTGACTTCTACCTGGTTGTATCCTTTTATATCAAAGTTGCGGCTGGTACCACTCACCGAGGATTCATTATCGAGATCAGTGGCTGAACAGCTCACACAGGTGAGACCCTTTTGCTTCATCTCCCACGTGTGGCGTACCATGTTGCCATCGTACATGTCGTGGACATTCTCAATATCGTAGATCACATCCCTGCTCGATTCCGTTAGCACAACTTGGTCATTTGTAGGTACTAATAGAGTCAGATGCACCTGCTGTGCTCGCCACCTGTTTGCCTTGGGCAGTGACAGTACAGGGTTGACAAAAATGCTGGAATCCTTTTGCTGGAAATCGAATTCAGCACGTTTTGCATGACTACGCGCTTCTTCCGGTGTGCCCCCTCTTGCTGAGCGATCGATCCTGAGTTGAAAATCATCGTTCTCAGCTCTTTGAATATCGAGGTGAACAGCATCATGCAGGACAATATTACCGTTGACAACGTCCATTTCGTCCAAATGGATAAAACCCGCGTTTGAGGAAGTGCCTTCATTGGCTTTTGCCTCGATATAGAGCTTGCCATTGTTCGGTTGGTTAAGCGTGACAGTTTCCGAGAGCTCCTCCTTATTGCTAAAGTCCATAGCCAGTAACGAGCCGTTGACAGTTATAAGAATAAGGCCCAACACCCACAAGCCGATCATGGTTGGCGCTAACCCTTTGACGCGTGCACGCGTGTCCATGAGAATACGAAACCCTACATAAACAATTGCCAATACCGGTATTCCTGCTATTAGCAGAAGGCCAATCACGGACAGAACCGACCGGAAAGTGCTCCCGAATATTGCCGAGCTGACCGCGACAAAGTCGAAATCGGGCAAGCCGAACGGTACTGCAAATCCGAACACCATGAACAAGAGAGCAGCGATACCGCCAAAGATGAACAGCACACCCAAGGCCTTGACACCAAAATAGAGCACATAGCGGAACAGGTTGACCAGAAAGTCGATCACTTTACTCAAAAAGCCGCCAACAGCACTCATGGTTTGGTTGCTGTTCATGGAGCTGAAGCGGTTCTTCAGGTCATCGAACTCCTGCCTTACTGAGCTTTCAATATTGGATATGTTGACGTTTTCCCCCCTCATTTGAAGTTTTTCCGAGGGGGTTTTGGCTTCCGGGACAATGATCCACAGGATGATGTAGATGAGAATAAACGTACCCACACCCGCAACGACAAGGATCACGAACAATAACCGCAGCCACAGGGGATCGTTGATGCCGAAGTACGCACTAATCCCCGAAGCAACACCTCCCAGCACCTTATCATCGGGATTGCGGAACAGGCGCTTCTTGAGGTGTTTCTGCTGTGCAGTATCCTGCGTCTCCTCAGCTGCCTCTGCCTCTTCCTCTTCGTCAGCCGCCCCTTCAAATTCCTCGGGGCGCCCCATGACGCTTATGGCCTCATCAACATCTGCCATGTTCACCACCTCGCGCACGCCTTTTTGCAGGCGACCATTGAAGATTTCAGCAATACGGGTTTCGATATCGTTGATGATATCTTCTTTGCCTTCCGTTTGGGCAAATCGCTTTTTGATGGACTCGATGTATTGGTTCAGCTTTTCGAAAGCGTTTTCATCCACTTCGAAAACCAAACCTCCGAGGTTGACTTTAACTGTTTTGTTCATTGTTCTGCGTTTTGTCGTGTTTAGGAATTGTTTCGCCCGTTGTTAATTCAACGGCATAGACCAGCTCTTCCCAGGTTTGGCCCAGCTCTTCCATAAATTCACGTCCCTTGGGGGTGAGCTTGTAATACTTCCGGGGTGGCCCGGATGATGACTCCTTCCACTCGTAGGTGAGGAGTCCGCTGTTTTTCAAGCGCGTGAGAAGAGGGTAGAGCGTGCCTTCCACCACAATTAAGCGGGCCTTTTTCAATACCTCCAGAATGTCGGAAGCATAAGCTTCCTCCCGCGAAATGATGGTGAGAATGCAGTACTCCAGAACCCCCTTCTTCATCTGCACTTTTGTGTTATCAAGTTTCATCGGCTTCTTCTTTCAAATTCAGGAAATCGATTCAGTTATTCGGTTCTCTTGGGAACCATTGGATGTATCCTTACTATTTTAGTAAGGCTCATCGTTGAGTGACAAACTTACTAATTTTAATTGGTAGCTTGTTATACAAAGTACTAAAGGCAAAAAAAATCGTTACAGTTTTTGGAAACGAATGGGAATCATGTAAGAGGTACCGGTCTCGTAATCACTTAGGTCCATCGAGGCACCTTCCAGCTGCTTCTTCACGTAATCACCCAGTTTTTGATCCGATCCGCTAACCTCCAGAACCTGTAATTTACCTTCCTCATTGATCCGAAAGCGAACAGCAACGTAGTGCTTATCGCCTTCCCGGCAGAAGTCAGGTACTGAAAGGTGATTGACTACTTCCTGCTGGATCTCAACTTTTGATCGGTTCTCACCAGATAAGGTGGTTACGTTTGATAAGCTTGCTGTCATAAGTGCGACTGTAATAATTGATGTGATAAGTGTCATAACAATTGGAGTTTTTGGTTAACAATCAAAATCAGCTACCTCCATAGTAACTTCTTTTACAAAGATAAAAACATTTTTTAGAACTATGCAAAACAAGGTACTATATTTTTCAAAAAAAATTCCGGCTATCTGTACAACCCCTATCACGCAAGAATTTTGTGGTGAAGAAATGATCGGGCTTTATGGCAGAAAAAGCTATCAACGAGATGGACGGTCATTTGTTCATGAACTGGCAAGCATATAAAAGCCCTTTGAAAGAAATTGATCAGCTTGCCCCTTATCGTTGTTAACAAACTTGTAATTTCGCTTCACTTTATTAGATTTATCTACCAACCAAAATGTCGATTCAACTATGATGAGCATCAGACTACCGCTCCTCCTGGCAGCACTCTTCATAACAACAACTTTATCAGCGCAGGATGCGAAGCAGGATACATCGTATTGGCAATGTCATGGCAACATCAACCTTACCTTCAACCAGATTACCTTGACGAATTGGGCGCAGGGGGGTGAAAATTCCATCTCGGGCATCGGCCGGGTCGATGTGTCGCTCGATTATGAAAAGGGTAAAAATACATGGTCGAACACGCTCGCTCTAGGTTACGGGACGCTCCGCACAAGTGAAGAATGGCGCAAAAACGAAGATAAGATCGATTTTGCCTCCAAATATGGGCATCGGGCAAAAGAAAACCTGTTTTACACAGGGCTCGTGCAGTTCAAAAGCCAATTCACGGAAGGGTTTAATTACCCGGATGATACCACTGTGATCGCCAACTTCATGGCACCGGCCACTCTCCTGGCTTCGGCAGGGATGGACTACAAGCCGTGGGCGTTTTTGTCGGTTTATTTATCACCCGCTACGAGCAAAACAACGTTCATCCTTGACGAACAGGTGGATGAAACCACGTATGGCCTGGATGCGGGGGAGACTGTGCGTTTTGAGTTCGGTGCTTATCTGAAAGCTAAATTCCGGAAGGAGCTGTTCAAGAATGTGTCATTGAAATCGAAGCTGGAGCTCTTCAATAACTATACGGACGAGGACAAGGGCAACCGCAAGAACATCGATGTGGATTGGCAAACCACCATCAATCTCAAAGTAAATGATTACATCAGTGCCAACTTATTCACCCACCTGATCTACGATCACGATATTGATGTGCCCAAAACCGATGACGAAGGCAACAAGTATCGGGGCAAAGGCACGCAGTTCAAGGAAGTGTTCGGTGCGGGCTTTTCGTATAAGTTTTAAAACAAAATTGCGATAGGATCCACTTCGCCTACCCTTACAGCCTCGGTTGGCGTCTCCACCAACCGGCAATCCT
>PXTV01000037.1 GCA_003022985.1 Bacteroidetes bacterium SW_11_45_7
GCCAATGCGGAAGCCCTCGGGGTTGTAGCCATAAGCGCCAAACGGTGAGGCGCCCTTCGTGCCGATCCACTTGTTGCCGCCTTCGTGGCGGTCGGTTTGCTCGTTCATCAACTCCCGGAAGCGCTCCATCAACTTGTCGATGCCACCCATCGCCTCGATTGCTTTTTTCTCTTCCTCGCTGAAAAACCGCTCCCCGTTCTGGCGCAGCCAGTCCTCGGGAATGTTCTCGATGTCCGGCTCGGGGATGTACTCCATGCCCTCGAAGTAGTGGCCAAAGAGCTGATCGAACTTATCGAGGTGCTGCTCGTGCTTGATCATCACAGAGCGGCAGAGGTAGTAGAAATTCTCAACGCTGTAAGAGCCTAGCTCCTTGTCGAGCCCTTCCAGGAGCCGTAGGTATTCCTGCATGGTAACCGGCAGGCCGTGGTTTTTGAGAAGAAGAAAAAAATCGAGGAACATGAAGGTTAGTTGTTAGCCGTTAGTAGTTAGGTTTAGTTCAAGTTTACAAAAAAGGTGGGAAATGGTTTAAGCAACGTCCTTCTCACCGGAGCTTTCCAGTTGCTTCAGGTATTCCGGGCAAAAGTCGTAACCGTTGTACCAGGCGATGCCGCCACCGGGCTCTGTGTCAACTTTCTTGAAATTCTCATCGTCCAGCAACTCCTTGGTAAAGCCCTTGCCCAAGAACGGCCGAGAGTTGATGACTTTTTCCGTGCGATCACTGAACTTGAGCCAGATGTGATAATCGTTTAAATCTTTGATTTCGATGACTTGCTTCATGTTGCTTTTTGTTGAATACCCGATCGAAATGGTTTAAGCCAATGGAATTTCGATACCGGTTTCCCGGATGTGCTGCCAAAAGGGATTGCCATTATTGACTACCTCGGGGAAAAACGTTTTGGGCTGGATTTTGTAGAAGTTCTTTAGCTCTTTTACAAAAAGCGGTACGTCAACATGTTCCACACCTTGAAATTCATCTGCCACCAATGACACATCGATGTCCGAATACTCGTCTGCTTTGTCGTTGACATAGGAGCCATACAAATACACCTTTCTCAGATGAAGGGTTTCGTTTTGCTGCAGTTCATTAATGAAGTCCTTTACGTATTGGATGGCAGTTGCTCGAGAAGCCATAGTCGATAATGGTTGATTCTATTTAATAATTGTCGGTTAGAGTCTTGATCAGTTGTCTTGAAGAAGTGACGGGAATAATCCGGATATCTGCTTTCAAGCTGAAAAGTATTGATGATGAGGAAATCTTCTTCTTGTTCATTGGACAATTCCACATTTGTGTTTTTCAACAGCCACAATAAATTATGGGTTTGTGTTGGAAAGTTTGACTGATTTTCAGCCACCCATAATGCTTTGCATACCTTTTCAAGAACCGAATGCCCAAAAAACAAAGAATATAGATATTTGCCGGATTGAAAGAGCGAGTTCGCCACATCCCAATCGTGATTGGCTGACTCAAGTCAATATTGGACATAGTCATTTTTTTATACAGAAAAGGTAATAAAAATGTGAGTTTAGAGCTTACATATTTTAAGCCAGATTCTTTTCAACATGTACTTTCAAGTTGCTTGAAGTATGCCAGGCAAAACTAAGACCCATTATACTTAATTGTTGAGTTTGGCAAGACTGTCGGTGAAGATGTGGGCGATGCGGGAATGGATATCGAAAGCCATTTAAGGCAAAGTTCTATGATTTTTTGGAGGTCCTATACCCGCTTCTTGTGCTAATCGAAATTGGTGTTTTGTAGAAATATTTACTCCATTGGTGGCTACCCATCTAAAAGGATCATTTTCTGCTTGAAGGGCTTTAATATCCGGATTATCTTTTAACCACTGATATAACCATTTTGCTTTCTTTATTACCTCATCTACATTTTTTGAATCAGCCGGGTGTACTTCAATAAAATAAGCCTCTTCATTGTAGCCTACCATATAATCCCATCTCCCTTCCCCGTGTTCCGGTTCTGGTAGGCATGTTTCGAGGTTGACACTACCATTTACATTCCTTGGGTGCTGTGGTTTTACCTTATTGGAATAACTACGTAAAGCTTTTAGGCCTTTTTGATAGCAATGAGCGGTTTGCTGATTGGCTTCAATAGTTGCTTTAAATGCCATTTTTTGCTACCAAGTTTGAAATGATTTCAGATGCACGGGTTCCAAAGGAGGTAAGACCACCCCAATCAGCAATATTGTCGTCATCAGTACCCGGATCCAATGAGGAAATATCTTGCGTAAAAACCCCTTCCGGTTTTCTATTGAAATAATAAGATTTGAAATTTTTGTGCTGTAGGATATTGGCAAAGATTTCATTTAATTCTTTATCATTATACTTATTCATTTCAAAAAGCGTTTGTAGATTGTCAGGGCTTGCTTTCAATTCCTGCATGGTGCGGACTGCCCAGCTTAACTCGAGTATAACAGGAGAGTGAGTTGAAACAATAACCTTGTATCCTTTAGTAACAAGATATAAAAGGAAAGCAAGGAGGGCTTGAATGGCCTTAGGATGAAGCCCCATTTCAGGCTCTTCGATTACTACATAATCTCCATCAGGGCTTTTTTTAAACATTAAAATTGATTCCAGGTAATAGATACCTAACAAAAGTGGTCCAAATTCTTTTTGACCTGAGGACCAAGCCATATAAGGAAATAAGTTATTTTGAAATTTTAACATGATACGATTTCTTGGACTCTCCTTATCTAGTTCGATTTTGGCGTTTACAAAGATTTCTTCATAAATCTTATCCTGAAAAGGCTTTTTGATATTGTCAAGAGCAGTGAGTAATTCAATATTTCTACTACCAAGAAAATCCAACATTTTCCTCAAATGCTCACTAAAACGCTTTAACACGTAAGGATCACGCATTTCATAACTTTCAAAAGGTTTAGGCCAACCATTCGGGATAGATAAAACTCTTTGAGCTGGTATATAAAATAACTTTTCCTTCTGTTCAACTCCTACATAATTAATTTTATTAAATTCAAATTCTTCATCGCTCAAAAACAATTTCGTGTTATTATTAAAAACACTTGACATTCCCTCGCCTAAGTAAAGTTCCAGGAATTCTCCAATGTCATTATTCCACTGGAACCCATGTTTTATCATTAAGCTTTTAATTCCAGATCTATCTTCAGCCAGCTTCATCATCTGAAGCAAAATGCTTTTACCACTGGCCTGAGGTCCGACAAATACCGTAAAATCCCCCAACTCAATGTCGGCTTCTTTGATTTGGCCAAGATTGTATGCTTTAATGTTTGTCATTTGCAATCCTTTATAGGGAAATTGTCACTTTTTCGTGTAGTATTTATCAAATTCTTCCAGTATCTGAGTACTATAAAACTTTTGAGTTTGGCTTTTAGGATTATTCCAATCCAAGTACCGTACATTACAAAATCGCTTATATCGTTCCAATTGGTTTTTCAAGTTCCAAAAGTTCCTATTCTATATCAGCTAATTTACCAAATAAAAACAAAATATCATTTTTTGGAAACAGCCTGTTTGATCGTATAACAATGTTGCGTTAACCCTTAGTAAGGATTCCAGGTGGAACTAGGACCTTCCAAATAGAAAATTTGGATGAAACTACTAAAATTGAGATAGCTTGAACGCTGTCATTTCTGGAAAAAGGGTGCTTTTCAATGTGTGAGAGGCTTTTCTAGCACTATAAGCCTACTAACTGCTAAAATGAAAGAATTACATCAGCAATGCAGTTGCATCAGATTACAAATAATAACTTGTTGGGCAATTGAAGATTCAATCCTGCCCCACAGCCGTCAGCATGGCTTGAATGTCAGGTTCGATTTGCTCGGGCTTGGTGATGGGCGCATAGCGCTTATGTGGTTCGCCATCGGGTGAGATGAGGAATTTGGTGAAGTTCCACTTGATCTTCTTGCCGAACGTCCCTCCCAACCTGTCTTTCAAAAATTGAAAAACGGGATGCGTATTCGGTCCGTTGACGTCCACTTTCTTGGTGAGCTGAAACGACACGCCATGATTGAGCTGACAGGTTTCTTTCATCTGGTCATTGCTCACGGGTTCCTGGCCCAGGAATTGGTCACACGGAAAGCCCAAAACAACCAGCCCTTTTGGTCCGTACGTTTGGTGCAGCTTCTCCAACCCCTGGAATTGGGGCGCAAAGCCACATTCGGTTGCCGTGTTCACGATCAATACTGCTTTGCCTTGAAATTTGGCCATGTTGATCAGTTGGCCCGATGGTGTTTCCGCCTGGAGATCGTAAAAGCTCATAGGTTTTCTTATTTGTTAGCAATGTCAACAATGAATAGAAGTAATGGTTGTATCTGCGTGACCTACCGGCACCCCGTAACACCAAAAGCTCCTTGATTCTCTTTTGGCAATGGTTGGTGCGTCCCGTCCTATATAACAGTTCAACTCATGAAGAACAAAAAAGTTCCTTCCTTTGCTTTGGCTGTTGGCTTTGCGCTTGAACTACCCGTTGGAGAAGGAATAAATGTCCCACTCTACATCTCAACAGTTTGATAAATCTACCCTATGAAAATCTTCTGCATTGGCCGCAACTATGTGGCCCACGCCCAGGAACTCAACAACGAAGTGCCCGATGAGCCGCTCATATTTATGAAGCCGCCCACATCGCTACTCAAGGATCGCCAACCCTTCTTTTACCCCGGTTTTTCAAGCAATGTCCACTTCGAGGGGGAGTTGGTGCTGCGTATCGAGAAGAACGGGGCCCACATCAAGGAAAAATTCGCCCACAAGTACTTCAGCCAGATCACGCTCGGCATCGATTTTACAGCGCGCGATATCCAGCAAAAGCTCAAAGAGAAAGGCCACCCCTGGGAGATCAGCAAGGGTTTCGACCGTGCTGCTGCCATCGGTGAGTGGCTCACATTGGCCGATCTCCCGGACCCCAATGCCATTCGGTTCACCATCGAAAAAAACGGGGAAACGGTCCAGCAGGGCAATACCGAATTGCTCATCTTCCCGTTCCGGCAACTCATTGCCTATATTTCCAAATATTTCATGTTGCAACAGGGCGATTTGATCTATACCGGCACTCCTGCAGGGGTTGGCCCTGTCCAAATAGGCGATGAGCTTACGGGAAGCATCGAAGGGCAGGAGCTGTTGAGGTGTGAGATTCGCTGAA
>PXTV01000038.1 GCA_003022985.1 Bacteroidetes bacterium SW_11_45_7
GCATGCTTGAATCAGGAGCTTTAGTGGTATTAGAATTGCTCGTTAAGTTCCCGAAACAAGCTGATCTTATCTATGTATCTTACTGTAAAAGGTTGACAGGCATCCGGGATTTTGATCTTACTCTTTCCGGCTGGTTCCGGTATTTCTTGTGTTACAATTACATGATTATAAGCATAGGCATAAGCAACGAGCCATGCATCTGCCACATCATCACTTAAAAAGTCATCCAAAGCAGTCTGTTTATAATGATCTCTATGCGAATAGGCCCATCGAACCACATCAGCATAACTTTCCGCTATATTTCCCGTGCTTTTAAAGAAATCATCCGGCAGGTTCTGCTGGCACCATCGTTTCAATTCATCTTCATTGTTATAAATTTCGTCCATCACCTTATCGATACTACAAATTTTATTATGACGGGCTAATTCACTCACCTTGGTCCAAAAGCCGGGGACCACATCAAATGGATAATGAATCCGGTAGGCCTGGATGAAAAAATTGCTATCGAGCAAATAGGCAGGCATAGAAAATCATAAGTATTGCTCAACCAACTTTTGGTAAGTTGATCCTTTGAGGTTCGTCAAACGGTAAGCATCCTTGTAAAGCAGGTCATTCTCTTTTACGGCTTGGTGGATATGCGCCATGAACTTTAAACTCAACCTGTTTGGTTATAGAATTTGAAAAAGTCAGCTCTGGTCATCTTTCCCAAGTCCAAAGCCCTGCGGGCAATGACGATGGGGCTCACCTTAAATTTCTTGCTTAACTGTTGAATATTTGGTTGTTCATCCCAACCATTTAGAAAAGCATTTTCAGGCACCAGAAATTCGGCTGCTACAGCATCACAAAAAGTTTCCAAAGGATCAGAAGCAGGCTGTAAATTCCGGAAATCAAAGCCAGCACTTTCCCCCACCCAAATATGGGCAAGCTCATGAATGAGTGTGAACATTTGAGCAGCTTTGGCGTCATCGTTGTTGATGAACATGAAAGGAGCATATTCATCAACTAAAACAAAACCCCGGCACTCCTCCACCTTGATTTTACGTTTGGTACTGTTTCCCACAACACTGTTGAAAGTCACAACAATCCCCGCTTCTTCAATTTGAGCAGTTAAATGCTTTAGCGCCTCTTCCCAGTTTTTAAAAGAATCTGCCCATTCCTCATTCAGTTGCAGGGTGTTCCTAATATCCTGAACCACATGTTGATAGTGGTCATTTGTAGAAAATTTCCCTACAATGTCCGGCAGGTCATATCCCTTATCTTTTAAATATTCTGCAAGCCACTCTTGTCTTTTTTGCAAAAGCAAAATGGTATCATAAACATTCAAGCTAACCTTGTTATTCTGTTGCTGAGCAGTTCTGAAAAACGGGATGGGTTGTTTTTCTTCAGGGGGTTCTTCTAAAAATAAATATCCAAATGGCACATGTACTTTGCGGGCAAAGTCCTCTAATTGCTTAAGCGTAGGTTGGCGCTCATCTTCAATCCAGTCTTTTACTTTTGGAAACTGAGCTACAAACTCGTCCCATTCATAACCGGCTCTGGCTATGGCCCATGTAATAAGATCGCTATTGATGTTTACTCTGGCCATCTCGTTTCCAATGTAAGCCTAAATTACAAATTCATTAGACTTCTGGTTGTAACAACCCGTTCCAAAACTTTCAAGAAAATTGACTAAAAGCGCTTAAAAGAAGACATCCCAACTTTAAATAAGAAAGCCCCGCCTTCGCTACTAACCTCCAACGTGGCACGTTAGGTCTCACTACAGCTGTGCTTTCCTCTGATCTTTTAAACAACTCTTGCTTATTAATAAATCCGGAAAATGAAAGTTTTTATTGTACACCTTGAATGCTTTTGCATAAACTTCCTATAGTGACGATCTATTGGCTGGATTAAACACAAACAAAGAAGAAGTGCAAGCTTATATGTTGGGCATATCAGAAAACATTACGATTCAAATATGATAGAACTCAATCGCTGGATTTTAGCAAATTCCTGCGGGCAGTGATTAAAGGCAGGTTTCTTTCAATTGCTGTTGCTGCAATGATGGCATCAGGGATTTAATGCGTTTTTCTCGTTTCAGTTCAATAGTAAGCCTGTTAATGGATTTTGTATAATAGATTTTGTTTCCCTCATCTAATGCCTCGTGGACAATCTTCTTTTGTGCATCAGAAATCTCCGGTACACCCAATAACTCAAGTTCAGATATGAACGAATAGTAGATGGTTTTATTCGTTAGTGAAGCACTTGCATTTGATTCCCTTCAAAAATGTAGATGAATATATTTGTATCCACTAATAAATCAACGGCTCCACTCATCTCTCATTTTATTTTGGAATGTGAGTGGATTACCGTACAGCCCCTTTAACTTACCGACATATTTATCTGCTTGAAATGATGTTGTCCCTTTTTTCAATCCGGCTATTACCTTGGCCACTTTTTTATCAATGTCTTCAGGTGTGTCTGTTTTCTTAATCGTGACTGTCATTTGGTAAGCATTTTGTTACAAAATTTAACGATTCTTGTTGATATCAACAAGATCCACTGAAAGTGAGTGCATATCAAATCCAACAGGATAATACCACTCGTCTTGTTAAGGTTCCGTGTTGTTTCCAAAAGGTGTCATTTGGCAGAGAATAAGGATAGTAGTTCTCTCGGACTTTGCGTTCTAAATGCATACGCTATTGCAACCTCCCGCCATCTTGTTTTCACTTTCCGCAAATCGGGTTAATTTTACGCATCTGAGTCCGCCTATCAATATCCAAAAGCAAAACCAGCAACGCTATGAACCTACACGAATATCAAGGTAAACAGATCCTCAAAGATTACGAGGTCCCCATCCAGGACGGCATTGCCGTGGAAAGCACAGACCAGGCAGTGGATGCTGCCAAAAAACTGCAGGAACAGACAGGCACAGGCGTATGGGTGCTGAAAGCCCAGATCCATGCCGGTGGCCGCGGCAAAGCCGGAGGCGTTAAGCTGGCCAAGAACCTGGACGAGGTCAAGGAAAAAGCCAACGAGATCATCGGGAAACGGCTGGTAACTCCCCAAACCAGTGAAGAAGGCAAGGAGGTCCACAAGCTTTTTGTGGCCCAGGATGCTTACTATCCCGGTGAAAGCGAAACCGAAGAGTACTACATGGCCGTCCTCACCGACCGCGACAGCCGGCAAAACGTGATCATGTACTCCCGCGAAGGCGGTGTTGACATCGAAGAGGTGGCCTCCAAGACGCCCGAAAAGATCTTTAAGGAATGGGTGGCCCCTAAGGGTGATCTGCTCCCTTTTCAGGGCCGCAGGATCGCCTTTAACCTCGGCCTTTCGGGGCAGGCGTTCAAAGAGATGGTCAAATTCTCGCGGAACTTGTACAAAGCGTACGTCAACTCCGACAATGCCATGTTGGAGATCAACCCCGTCCTGAAAACTTCCGATAACAAGATCATGGCCGTTGACACCAAGATGAAGCTGGACGGCAATGCGCTTTACCGCCACAAGGACTTTGCTGAGATGCGCGATGTCTCGGAAGAAGATCCCACTGAATTGGAGGCCAGTAAGCACGGGCTCAACTTCATCAAGCTGGACGGTAATGTGGGTTGTATGGTGAACGGAGCCGGCCTTGCCATGGCTACGATGGACATGATCAAGCTCTCGGGTGGTGAACCGGCCAACTTCTTGGATGTGGGCGGCTCAGCAAATTCCGAAACGGTGGAAGCGGGCTTCCGCATTATCCTCCAGGACGAGAACGTCAAAGCCATCCTCATCAACATCTTTGGCGGCATTGTCCGTTGCGACCGCGTGGCACAGGGTGTTGTGGACGCCTATAAGAGCATCGGGGAGATCCACGTGCCCGTGATTGTGCGCCTGCAAGGGACCAACGCTGAAGAAGGCAAGAAACTCATCGATGATTCCGGCCTGAAGGTGGAGTCAGCCATTGTCCTGAAAGAAGCGGCCGAGAAAGTGAAGGAAGTGGTCTGATCAACTTTCAACTTACAGGTTAGCTGACGGTAAGCTTCCAATAGCTAATTTCGTTCAAGGCCCGCGGTGATTTGCTGCGGGCTTTTTTTGCCAACACGTGAAAGCTCTTTCCGGGGAACATGATATCGTTACATTTCTTTATCTTCGTTGGGAAGAAGGGAGTCATGTCATGGAGAAAGAACCCGACATCCGTTGGCAGCAGCGGTTCAATAACTTTAAAAAAGCATTGGCCCAACTCGACAAGTTTGTCCAAAAAAGCGAACTTAATGAACTCGAGGAGCAAGGTCTTATCAAGTCTTTTGAATACACGTATGAGCTTGCATGGACAACATTGAAGGATTATCTCGAGTATTTGGGCTACACTGAACTACGTGGCTCACGTGATACCATTCGACAAGCTTTTCAAAGCGGTTTGATCGATAATGGGGAGGACTGGATGCACATGTACGATTGTCGCAGAAAAACTGTTCACACCTACAATGAGGATACAGCAGGGAGTATTGCCCATGACATCCTCAACACTTTTTATCCGTTATTTTACAAACTCCTGGAACAATTGGAAAATGCTGATTCGGAATAGATCATGCAGTTTGGCCTAAAAGATCAACATGTCGACAAGCTCCGAAAGGTGTTTGCTCATTACCCCAATGTCAGCGAAGTCATTATCTATGGCTCCCGTGCTAAAGGGACGCATAAGCACACCTCAGACATCGATCTGGTTGTGAAAGGTGAGGACCTTACCCTTCGCTATCTGAATTGCATTGACAGGGAACTGGATGATCTGCTCCTTCCCTGGAAGATCGATTTATCGCTGTACAGGCAGATCGATAATCAAGACTTGCTGGCCCATATTGAGCGTGTGGGCCTGGTCTTTTACAAAAGAAGTGAGAAGACAGTTAGCGAGAAATGAATCGAAATATTGGCAAAGTGATTTTTCGCCAACATTACCTTCCCTAAAACTTCCATCGCACTTGCGCCTTCAAGCGGGTTTTGGTGTTACCCTCGATCTCCTCAAGCCCCGAGCCAATGGTTTCCTCATTGGCGTAAAAGGTTTGCCCGATGCGCAGCCAGGTGTCGATGTTGCGGGCGACAGAGTACTTAACTGTCAGGTAATAGCGCGTGCCTTGGTTGTGGAAAGCCGGGATGGAAAAGGCGTAAAGCACATCGTGCTCGTAGGTGTAAATGCGCGTGTCCCATGAATCGGTATCAAAAATGGCGAAACGGGCAGACACGGAGAGGGGAAAGTTCATGGTCTTGTAGCGGATATCCTGGTAGAGCATGTAACCGTATTCCGGCTCTTGATTTTCTTCGTCAAAGCGGTTGACCTGCACACGGTTACTAAAGGCAAAGCCATTGCCAAGTTTATAGGAAAGATCGTAGCGGGCGCTGCTCTTGCGTGTAGGCCCGGGATAATCGATCTTCCGGGTCTTGTCATCAATATTCCGCTCCTTGACTTCCGTTTCCAGCCGGGCGTACATTTGCACCTGCTCCGAGTGCTCGTAATCCACTTGCCCAAAGATGTCATAACCACTGGAGGGGGCGTCTGTACGGAAGCGGGGCCAGGGAAACTTGAAAATATCAAAGTAGCCCTTTACCGTCCATTTCTTAGCCGGTTCAACGGATAACCCCATGTAGAGTCCCGTTTCGTTGCGCGTATTCGAGGTTTCACCAAAGGCGTTGCTTAAAATGGTTTGAAAATCCTTTGGGTAATAGCGCTGCACAACCGAAAGGTTCGCCCTATCG
>PXTV01000039.1 GCA_003022985.1 Bacteroidetes bacterium SW_11_45_7
ATCATCTCCTGCAACCGGAATGACCAAAAAAAGCAAAACGAACCTCCTCACCTCCGGCCCCGGATGACAAAGGATGAGTACCTTGCCAGGGTGAAAGCTGTGCAGCAGCATATCCGGCAGGGCGATGTGTACGAGCTCAACCTTTGCCAGGAATTTTATGCCGATGGCCGGGAGCTGACAAGCCCCATCTCTACCTTCAGTGCTCTCAATGCAAAAGCCGAAGCCCCGTTCTCGGCCTATGTACAAAGAGACGGCCGTTATCTGTTGTGTTCAAGCCCGGAGCGATTTCTCGCCAAACGCGGCCAAAAACTGGTCTCGCAGCCCATCAAGGGCACGGCCGGGCGCGACAAGAGCGATAGCGAAGACGAGCAATTGAAACAAGCGCTGAGAGCGAGCACAAAAGAGCAGGCCGAGAACGTGATGATCGTGGACCTGGTCCGTAATGATCTTGCGGTCAATGCGGTGACCGGCTCCGTTGAGGTGCCCGAACTGTTCGGTATTTACTCGTTCAAGCACGTACATCAAATGATCTCCACCGTCACGGCACAACTCAAAGAAGGGCAATCGTTTACCAGGGCAATAGCTGATGCTTTTCCCATGGGCTCCATGACAGGGACACCCAAAGTCAGTGCCATGGAGCTGATCGAGTACTACGAAACCACCAAGCGCGGTTTGTTTTCGGGTTCTGTGGGTTACATCTCACCGGAAGGGGATTTCGATTTTAACGTGGTGATCAGAAGCATTCTCTACAACGAGCTACGCCCCTACCTGTCGATTCAGGTGGGAGGCGCCATCACCATCGACTCAGAGCCGGAAGCGGAGTACCGGGAGTGCCTGGTGAAGGCGCAAGGGATGATGGATGTGCTGGGCGGGCGTGTTCATTAGATTTTGCATTGAGGTTCAGGATATGGTGGTAGATCGACAGGTATTATGCATGTCATCACTGGCACTCAGCCCTGGCACGAGCGATACGCCTGCCTGCCGGCAAGGCAGGCAGGCGCCAGGAGGGGAATTTACTGGATAACAAGTTTAGCCGTTATCGACCAGAAATAAGAAGTGCTAAGTGGCCAGGTGTTATTTTTTAAGAGATGCGATCTTCTTGAGTAACCAATCCAGTTCCGCCACCTGTTTGGTCTCCTCAGTTTCGGACTGTAACTGATCGAGGCCTTTATTGTCACCTTTATCGAACTTGAGCAAGCGCCTGGTAAAGCGAATGAAATTGTTGAATACCGTCTTCCGCGCCTCGCCAATCACCTTGTTGCGCCTTACGTACATCCTGAAGGACTCCAAATGACTCATCAACACATCGAGTTCATCATCCTCGTAATAGATCTTGACTAAAAGCGCTTTGGCACTCAGGTTCAGGTACACATCGCTGAATTCCACATCGCGCAGGAGTTCAATGGCGCTATCGTAATTCCCTTTGGCAAAATGAATGTGGGCAAAGTTATAGGTGTACATGTTATCCCTGTACTCGTCAGGCAGTATGGAACGATAATCATCGATAAACTGCTCTGTCCACTCGTATTCCTCCAATTTAATACCCGTTGTGACGATGTTTTTGTACGTCCATGGTGAAAGGATGCCATTGTCCGTCAATAAATCATTGGTCAGCATGGCTTTGTACAGCTCGAACAGCTCCCTCACAAATTCAACCTGTCCCCGGTTCGTTTTCCTTATACAGTAATTCACCGCATATTGATAAATATTCCTGCTATCGAGGGCACTTAACTCATCCACTGCCATGGGCAACATATCCTTCAGCTTGAAGAATTGCGAGGTGTCATCCTGGTACAAGTAGGTATAGAGAACTTGTTGATAAAGCGTTATGACAGGAACATCCTCAAAAGGATTGTGCTCAAGATAGGCCAGGATCTCGTCCAAAAAGCGCAGCTCGTATTGATTGGCAATGATCTTTTGCCGGTTCAGGATTTCGCAACTCAGCTTAAGTTTGTCGGCCATGTAGTAAATATCCAGCCCGTCCGCTACTTGTTGCAGGTGTTCATCATATTCGCGCTTTAAGGTGCGGGCACTGTGATGCATCTGTGACTTCTGGAGCCGCAGCTGCTGAAAGTAGTATTCCGTATCTTTCTTGTCCGTTTCCTCCAGCTCTTCTTCTAACCTTTTGATGGTTTTCGCATACCCCTTATCGAGTTTCCAATTCATATAAACATCCAAGAGATATATGCCCTGCTGAAAGGTGTCTTCTTCCAGCTTTTGGATGGTAACAAAATGCTCGAGCTGATTGAGCAACGAGGTCATGAGATAAGCTATCTTCTGCCCGTTGAACGCCTCGCGGGGAAAAAGCGCAGAAAAGACCTTTTCCTTATTGAGCTGTTTGCTGCGAAAAGAGGGAGCAAATTTTTTGACGTGTTGATAGAAACGGAGCAGGTCATCACTTTTATTGAAGTAAGTGGATTGGAGAAATTCCTCCAGATCGTTCCGCTGCTTATTTGTGAGTTGACTGAGTGTATTGATGAGCTTGCTTTCCCTCATAAGCTGTGGCCGTGTTAAAGATCATGTTAGTGAGCGATCCCCTGCATGTGCATCGAACTCTTCTCTGCTTATCCAACTTGTAGTCTATCAAAAATAACACATCGTATCATCTTCAGAGATTAGTAAAGCCTCTGCATTGAAAAAAGCCCCTTTTCCGTACAAACATCCTTTTGGCACTTAAGTAAGCACAATCAAGAACTGACGCAACTTTATCCTGCTGAATATACTTTGTTGGTTTCTATCTATCCCCTTCCATCACCAACATTGGTGTTCTGCCCGTTAAAAAAAGCGCCACAAATGTGCTTGAACGGGGAAGAAAGAAGGGCTATGTTTGGTAATAGAACAAAACAAAAAACCAACTATGAGACGCATGACAACCACAAAAACAAAAGAAAGAGCAACCGATCAAGCTCGATCCAGCATGATAGCTGCTGCTAACGGACCCATTGATCAAACGGTTCTTTCGGCCAATGAACAAACAATTATTTCCATTTTGGCCGGCATGACACCTTTACCAGCCAAGGACATTTACCACGTGCTGCACGATCAGCTACCCAATCTAACCTGGCATAATTTGCGGGCGTATTTGGCGAACTGTAATGCAAATTTATTTACTACGCCCTATTCGTTCGATGACCGGCAAGATGAAGGGGTCCCCGAGACGCGTTTGCTAATGGAAATCATCGACATTTGTTGCGGCAAGGAAAGCGAGTATTTGGTTATCGCGTTTGATCAACAATCGATGATGCTTTTTGCGGAGGTGTTGCCGTCCTTGCAGGGCAACTCTGTAGAACCGTTCATTGCAGGTGTAAGGGATGACCTCCCTTATCGCATATCAGCTGTTGCGAACCGGCATGGTGACCTGTTGCTCGATGAAGAGCAGGTTGCCGCATTGTATGAGAGGGAAGAGGAGTCACCCATCGACAGGGAGTGGGTCAACAAGCTACCCATTACGCACAAGCTGCTGCGCGAGAAAGATGACGGGGCTGTGATTGCAGCCACACCCTCCAATGATATGCCGCGTTTTACCGATCGTCTAAAATATTTTATATGGAAGTATAACTTTGGCAAATCACTAAAGGTATTAGGCGGGAATTCACCCTATGGCGATGTGGTGCGCAAGTTGAATAAACGGCTCCATCTGGGGGAATGCATGGACTATTTCATCAAGTTGTTTAACCGGTTCCCGCATTTCGAATTCCAGGATAATCAACTCAGCGAATTCATCCGTAATCAATAAGAGAAGAACCAAAAGATAAATACCAGAACACAAATCATATAACAAAATTTATTAACCATGAGACCACTTCAAATAGCACATATCGCTTCATTCTTCCATTGCCTGGACCGCTACCGGAAGCAGTTTCTATTAACCTGCATCTTGACAGCCCTTTGCACAAGTGCCATGAGCCAACAACCGCTCGTGTACCCGGGCGATGCCAACAAAGACGGCCGGTGCGACAATGAAGATATTCTTGCCATAGGGCTGGGCCACGGCCAAACGGGACCACAGCGTGTCAATCCTTCTATCAACTGGGTGCCGCAAATTGCAACACCCTGGCCCGTCAGTTTACCGCAAACGGGGATCAATTTTAGCCATGTGGATTGCAATGGCGATGGCGCCATCAATGATCAGGACACCACAGCGGTGGACGAGAATTACTACGAAACGCACAGCAACTCCCAGTCAACAACCCGGGATACCGTTAACTTGAACGGGAAAAAAGCCGACTTGCGCTTCAGTCCCACTACGAGCACTGTACAGGATGGCGATACCCTGACCATTGACATATTCTCCGAATCTCCTGGCTATCCGAACCTGCCTGACACTGTTTACGGGATGTCCTTTACGGTGGAATACGATACATCCGTAATCAAGGACAAGGCCACAACCGCCTCTGTCTATGATTCCTGGATCGGAGACACGTCCCAAACTGTCCATACGGCCCAGATTGTGGACTCCTCCATGGCCCAAAAGAAGGGATGGTCCAATGAAGAAATTGGCCGGGCGGATTATGCCATTTCCCGCACCGATCAAAACAATACCGATGGCTCGGGCAATATTGCCACTATCTCCATTGTGATGGAAGATGACCTCCATTTGATACCGAATTTCGACTCGCTGCTGGTCGTCCGGTTTAGCAACATTACCGTGATCACGAACGAGGAGAAGCGCATCCGTGTCAACAGCGTGAACGACACTGTCAACGTGCAGAAAAAGAAAACCGGTATTGCCGGTCGCACTGATGAGCGGGGCAATGGCTTCCGCGTGTACCCCAACCCGGCTTCGGAGCAACTCCACATCGACATGGCTCATGATATCGAAGCGCGGCAGGTGGAGCTCTACAATCGCCAGGGCGAGCTTGTGCAGCAGCGGGCCGTTGAGCAAAGGGGTCAGCTTAGCTTAGCTGTGGATGACGTCCCCACGGGCGTGTATTTTCTGCAAATCACTTCTGACGAAGGGGTGTACAGCCGGCAGGTGATGATTGGAAGGTGAGAGCTTGTTTGTGGTCTACTTGGCACAAGCGGGATGCCTGCCTACCGTCAGGCAGGCTTGCGCCAGGAATGTTGTGTTACTCCGCAATCAGCAAATAGTAGTTCTTTTTGCCCTTCTGGGCCAGGAGG
>PXTV01000040.1 GCA_003022985.1 Bacteroidetes bacterium SW_11_45_7
CTCGGGCAAAAGGTGATTGAGCGAAATGATGCGCGGCAAGCCAGGATTCGAATAGCTACTAAGCAACTTGGCAATGGCGTCTACTTTGTAACAGTAAAGAGCAAAGGCGAAAGAAGAACGGAAAAGATGATCATTAGCAGGTAACAGAGCTCTTGTGTCCCTACAATCTAACAACCGCAGTAGGTTCTTCTTCAATGAAGATCCTGCTGCGGTTTTTTTATGCCGGGTGAGGAGAGTTAACTTGGTTAAAACACGACCGAATGGGTAAAGGTTTGGTTGTGCTTTAATATGATTTTCTTGATTTGGCATTCGTTTTTCAATTAAAAAATTATAACTTGATGTGTTATTTGATATAAATTTTATGAGGTTTCTAATAAGAATATTACCGGTAATCTTCTCCTTTGTATTAATCAGCTCGACCTCCACTACTCAAGCTACACATCTTGGAGGTGGGCAAATCAGTTATGAGTGGGCAGGCGGAAATGAGTACAATGTACAACTGGTGTTTTACAGGGATTGCAAGGGTATAGGTATGGGAAATTCCATCCCCATACAAGTCAGCGATTCGTGCTCACAAGGTAGATCTGAAACCTTGACAAGGGACTTTAAAGAGGAAATTCCTGTCTTGTGTCCGTCTGATAGCACTTCTTGCCAGGGTGGGCAATATAGTTATCCGGGCTTTGAAAGGGTCATTTATAGTGGAGTAGTTTCTTTAGCCCCCAATTGCGGAGAATATGTGATTAATTTCCAAACATGTTGCCGCAATGGCATCACGAATTTGAATCATTCCAACAACGAAAGTTTCTACATAGAAACAGTGATCAACCCGGATAATATTCCGGCAAATAACTCACCAAAATTTAATGCATTTCCAGCCTTATTTGTCACAGATTCCACCTTGCATAATCTGAATTTGGGGGCTATCGATCCGGATGGCGACTCTTTGGTTTATTCTTTGGTGCAGCCCAAAAACTCACCAAATGATACAGTTCCCTATGCAAGCGGCTTGAGTCCTTCAAAACCAATTTATTCTACCACGCCCATTGCTTTTGATTCTTCTACAGGAGAGTTAGAAGTGACGCCAGTAGGGCCTGCCACTTATACAATAGCCGTCAAGGTTGAAGAATATAAAAACGATGAACTCATAGGTTCGGTTATTAGAGATTACACACTTGATGTAATCCAAACAGAAGCTAATCGAATACCCAACATCTATCATCCTTCGCCAACACCCGTGAGTGGCCAAAAAACCTTTACAATTAACGCTTGTGCAGGTGACTCAATAACGTTTCCCATTCATACCGATGGTCCGGATCAGGACGATTCAACTCATCTTTCCATGATCAATTATTCCGGCTGGAATGAATTAGCAAACCGCGGTGCTACTTTCACGACAAGTTATGGAGTCGACAGCACTGCTGAAGGACAATTCACCTGGTCGATTGACAGCTCTAATGTCCGTTATCGCCCTTATTCATTCAGTTTGGTTGTGGAAGATAAGAATTGTGGAGCTAATGGGTATCAAGGTTTTCAATATCAAATCTTTGTCCGTTGCCCATACCCCAATCAAAGCGGCCCATTAACTGCTCATGCTGGCTCCGATACTTCTATTTGTATAAGCGACACCCCAGTAAAGTTGGGTGAAGAACCATATGCCAAGGGAGGCACACCTCCTTATACATTCGATTGGGCGCTTTCACCATCTTACCAAACGGGTCAGAATTTTGTTACTAATTCGGCTGTTACATACGCGCAACCTGACTCAGGAATTAACCGATACATCCTAAAAGTGACTGATGCCAATGCACAAGTGGTCTACGATACTGTCCAAATTGTTGCGGATGTGACTACGGCATTAAGCTACAATCAAGACAAGGTATATTGCGCTTGGGATACGATATCCCTTGAAGGTATGACAAATAAAAACAAACAGGCCTGGTGGTATAACAGCGATTCTTCCTTTGTGAGGAATACAAGTCAAGTTGAAGTATCACCATCTAATCAAAGTACATATATCTTTGCCTCTCAAGGAGCCAATAATTGTGTGGCCAGGGATTCAGTAACCTTAATGCCGGATTCTGCCAAGTGCTGTCCCCAAGACGTTGATCTACGTCTCAATAATAGCTCCATTTCTTCATCTGCGCTTTGCCTTGATACGGTTTCATTTGCCTTAGGTGGAGGTCATGTTCAACTGGAAGGAGGTGTTTGGCCTTCGCCAGACACTATAGTTAATGAATACTGGATAAAACTAACACCTCCGGGTGTGCAGCATGATACACTTCCTTTTCTTAACCCGGCTTCCACATACGATGCAGAAGATACCGTTCAGTCCACAAACACTTATGTTTACACACTCGTGGCTGACAATGGTTGCATCTATCAGGATTCATTAAAAATAAAGAAAGACTGTGGTCTGGAACCGGGCGCGATCAACGATACCATTTCAGTATGCCGGGATTCGATTGTAATAGCTAATGTATTGAGCAACGATCTCAATGCAACAATTGCTGATGTGAATATATTTGAAGCCACACAAAACGGAGCAGATAGTTTGTTTTGGAATAATAAACTTCAGTATGAACCATATTGTGGCTATACGGGAACAGATTCTCTTACATATGGTATAAGAAATTCAGCATCGGTCCCTTATGCTGATACAGCCCAGGTATTTATCGATGTGCAAAATTGTCAGGGAAACTATTGTCCTGGTGATGTCCAGATGCGCATTAACAATTTGGAAGTTACGAATAACCACATTTGTCTTGATACTTTTCCGTCTGCAAATGGAAATGGCTTGATCCAGCTCAAAGGGGCCCTGACCAAGCAGGTTCCGGATACTTCTTTCAGCCAATATTGGGTAAAACAAACCTCTCCGGGCGTTACTAATGATACAATGGCTTCCTCAACTTCTGCTAATTGGTACGTAACTGATGATACAGTGCAAACAACCGAAAGCTACATTTACACCCTTGTAACCAATTGTCATTGTGTTTATAAGGATACGATTTCGATTGACAAAGATTGCATTGCCACGAAGGTAAATAACGATATCGACTCTACATGCAGGAGTTCAGCGGTAACTGTCAATGTAAGAAATAACGATACTGTCTATTCGAATTTCAGTACAATAGCTTATGGCATGACGCCACCGGATAACGGGACTGTTAGTCAAATCAGCAATGAAGAAATTTATTACGTGCCGGATAGTGGGTATACAGGAATCGACACCTTTTGGTATGGCATTGAAAATACCTTCTTACAAATCATAGATTCTGCTAAGGTAAATGTCCAAATTCTTCCATGTGCCAATAAAGATTCTGTTTGGCCCGGGGATGCGAACAATAGTGGTGTTGTCACAAATATCGATATATTGCATGTGGCATATGCCCATGGTTCAACCGGTTACCAACGCCCTAATGCATCTACCGATTGGGTGCCGCAATTCAGTGCCGACTGGGGCGGGCCTTTTTATAGTAATAATCTGAATCGAAAATATGCAGATTGTGACGGTAACGGGATAATAGACTCATTTGATTTGCAAGTTATCGACAAAAATTATGCGCTCACCCATAAGAAATCCGCAGAACCGACCGATAGTTCCAAAATTCCGAGTCTACAAATCAAGCTCAAAGATGATACATTGATGGCAGGTGACTACGTTAGTGGGTCACTTATGCTCGGTGATTCAATCAATACACTTAGTGATGTATACGGTCTTGCATTTACCATCAACTACAATGAAAAGTTGGTAAAACAGAATTCATTTGATCTCAATTTCCCTTCAAACTGGATGGCAACGCCTTCTACAAGTATCGACTTCGTATACACTTTTCCTGGTCAGGGAAGAATCGATGCGGCCATTTCCCGAATTGATCAAACAAACGCGAGTGGTGGCGGTGAGATAGGGCTCATAAACTTTGCTATTCGAGATAGCATTGCCCCCTCTCAAAATCTTCTTGACTTATCCATCAATAGTGTCAAATTAGTCGATAAGGATGGCATGGAATTACCAGTGAACAGCAGGGCTGATACTATAGTCATAGTTGATGAGGGCACAGGTATTGCCAGCAATTCATCACAAATGCCACTACGCCTTTATCCAAACCCGGTTACGAACGAAGTGGTGATCGAAACCGGTAAGGCACATCAAGAGAAGGATATAGCTATTCGGAATGTCCTCGGGCAAAAGGTGATTGAGCGAAATGATGTGCGGCAAGCCAGGATTCGAATAGCTACTAAACAACTCGGCAATGGCGTCTACTTTGTAACAGTAAAGAGCAAAGGCGATAGAAGAACGGAAAAGATGATCATTAGCAGGTAACCGAGCTCTTGTGTCCCTACAATCTAACAACTGCAGTAGGTTCTTCTTCAATGAAGATCCTGCTGCGGTTGTTTTATGCTCATTTTGATTGCTTCCGCTTGGTTGTAGAGGCGGTTTTTGTAAAGAGCTCCTTGCGTCCCACAACGCTGCAAATAGGGCATTCTTTAGGGTCGTGGCCACGGGCCGGGCAATATTCCCTGCCAAACGAAATGATCTGCAGGTGAAGGGTCTCCCAGTTCTCTTGGGGAAAGAGCCGCTTGCAATCTTTCTCGGTTTGCTCTACGTTCTTACCTGTAGAGAGGCCCCATCGCCAAATGAGCCGGTGGATGTGCGTGTCAACAGGAAAGGCGGGCTCACCAAATGCCTGAAGTTTAACGACAGAAGCTGTTTTGTGGCCTACGCCCGGGAGGGCTTCCAACTCCTCATAAGTGTCCGGCACCTGGCCGTTATATTGCTCAACCAGGGTATTTGCCAGCTTGTGCAGGTTCTTGGATTTAGTGGGGGACAGGCCAACGGGCTTAATGATAGAGCGTATATCTTCAACAGACATCTGCGCCATTTTTTCGGGTGTATCAGCTTTTGCGAATAAGGCGGGAGTTACTTTATTCACTCCGGCATCTGTACTCTGGGCTGAGAGAAGAACCGCAACCAAAAGCGTAAACGGATCCTGGTGTTTGAGCGGAATTTCCAGCTGCGGATAAAGCTCATCCAGTTTATCAGTGACAAAATCGACCTTTTCCTTTTTTTTCATAAATGGCACATTAAGCTTGGGAATGGCAATCTG
>PXTV01000041.1 GCA_003022985.1 Bacteroidetes bacterium SW_11_45_7
TTTCAAAAACAGCTGAATTGGCAGGTGCAAAGTTATGTTCCTGTTCTGACTCCCCGCTCCACTCTTGTTGCTCATCACCACTATTATCCACGTCATATCTGTCTTCCTCCCCTTCCCGCTCACCGCTTGTATAGGTTATAGTGACGGTATTTTCAGCATTGTCCCAATCAAATTTACCCGAGCTGCTAACCGCGATGGTCGTAGACACGCTACTTCCAGCTGCAACGCCTGCTATATCAACCTTATAATCGAATTGATACTGACCTGTACCATCTCCCTCAAAAGTTAGCTGCCCTGCATCAGTGGCATTGAAGGTCGCTTGCAAATCTTCAGCTTTACTGTTTCTACTTTGCCCATTCCCACTGTATTCTTCTATGTTCCAGGTACCTTCAAGTTGATTTTTGAGCTCTTGTTGTTTTGTGCATGAACTTAACGAAGAGAGAATGACACTCATGAATAAAAAAAGAGCAGCTAAACGTTGATCACTTCGTCTCATAATCTTTCTGTTAATATTTCTATAAACATGAAAATTAAGCAATTTTCCACTCCCGTCTTAGTTCTGCAACACAAATTGAGGTTATCAGCAATAAATCTTACAGATCGTAAATATCACCGTACTTTTTCCTGGCATAGTCCATGAAATACTGAAAATTCAATGGCTCGCCAGTTACTTTCTCACAAAGGTCTTTAGCCCTGTATCGCTTCCCTTGTTGATGGATGTTTGTCCGTAACCATTGGAGCAAACCGGATGGGTCACCGTTGGCAATGTCATCCTCAAGCGTTGGGATATCTTTTGTCGCTTGATGATAAAACTGGGCTGCATAGAAACTCCCAAAAGAGTATGTTGGGAAATAGCCTATACCGCCATGTGACCAGTGAATATCCTGGAGGATGCCTTTCTTATCCTCCGGAATATCGATGCCGAGATAGTCCTTATACTTCTGATTCCAAACATCCCTGAGCTCCTCAGTACTGTAAGTGCCTTCAATCATTCCCTTCTCGATCTCAAAGCGGATAAGAATGTGAAAATGATAGGTGATCTCATCTGCATCTGTCCTGATAAGAGAGGGTTGCACAATATTCATGCCCTTGTAAAAAGCATCGAGCGACACACCGCCAAGCTGATCGGGAAATTTCTTCTGTAAAGCGGGATAGTTAGCCTCCCAGAATGCGCGGCTGCGAACCACATTATTTTCCCACAAACGGGATTGCGACTCATGAATACCAAGGGAAACCGCTTCACCTACCGGCATGCCGTATTGATCCTCACGCAAACCCTGCTCGTACAACGCGTGGCCGCCCTCGTGGATCGTGCTCCATACCATCTCGTTGAAGTTCTTCTCATCGATGCGTGTTGTGATGCGCACATCGTTACAACCAAAGCTGATGGTAAAGGGGTGAGGCGCAATATCTTGACGGCCGGCTTCAAAATCGTAGCCGATTTGTTTCAGCAAATCCATGCCAAATTGCCATTGATCATGCTTGTTGAAGTGCTGAAACATGAAGCTGTCATCCGGCTTGGGTTGGCTTTGGATTTCCTCCAGAAAAGGGATGAGCTGCTTCTTAACATCCTCGAAAGTTTCAGAGGTTGGTTGTGTTTTGGCCCCTTTTTCATAAGCATCCATTAGCGCGTCATAAGGATGATCTTCATAGCCCAGGAGCTCGGCTTCTTCTTTTTTGAGCCGGACCATTTTATCCAACACCGGTTGATAGACTTTGTAATCGTTTTCTTCAAGCGCTTTTAGCCAGGCATGAAAGGTTTCGGAGGTGGTTTTACTCAATTTGACGACAAAATCCGTGGGATATTTCTTCGCTTTCTCCAGATTCTCCAGGGAGCGCTCAACATTGGCTCTTTGATCATCATCAAGGGTGACAGTTGCTGGCCTCGGCTATTTCCAGCTTTTGACGGCAGGTTCACTTCCTGGTCCCAGTTCATCAACCCTGCTGCACTTTCAATATCCTTGATTTTAACCATCAATTCCTGGTAGCGCTCGTAGTTTTTATTTGGCATAGAAATTTATTTATTCGTGAGGAATAAAGGAGTCAGGGCCTTCGTGATGATCTCATAATTTATTACCTGTGATGGCCCCAATCAAAAGCAAAAGCCATCCAATAATTAACAACGTGCCTCCAATTGGCGTAACAGGCCCCGGCCACGTCCAATGACCAATGCCTAAAAGTTCTTTTGTGGCAAGCAGGTAAATGGAGCCGGAGAATAAGATGATACCCGCAATCCAGAAGTAGCCGGTATAATCGATGAATGAGGATTGCAACTTGGTGCTGATAAAAGCGAGAAAGAGCAGAGCCAGAGCATGATAGAAATGATAGCGGATGCCTGTTTCAAATGTCTGGAGCTGATCTTGCGTAAGCTTAGGTTTTAAGCCGTGTGTACCAAAAGCGCCAAGTATGACAGCTAATACACCAAAAAGTGCTGCTGTTGAAAGAAAAAATCTCAACAAAGGAACAGACTATTAAGAGTTCATTTCAACATGGATTTTGGTTGAGAGAATGACGTTCCAACCGCCAACGTTAACAAAAGCCCTATTGTTGGGACAATGTGCTTCCTGCCTGTGCGCTCTTACCAAAACCCTTAGTTTTGCAAATATAGGAAAATGGGGTGATGAGAAAGCTCTTTATCGGTATTGGCTTATTGATTATTATCGGGTTTCTCAACCAAAAAGCTCCTCCTCTTGATGCCATAGGGGCCGAAACACCTGTTATTATTGAATCAAATAATCTCTCCTCAGTACTCGATCAATTCCGGGACAAGCCTTATTGGGACGAGATTAAAGAGACAGGCCTTATCAGTAAATGCCAAAGCCAGGTCAACGAACTTAGACATTTGCTGGATAAAAAAACCGATTTTGCCGAATTCTTCAAGAGCAGCGACCTTCATCTCGCCCTTCACCTCACAGAAGCGAACGATTTTGACTATCTCTACATTCTTGAACGAACATCTTACAACAAGCTTCAGCGTATCGATGCGGGCTACTACCTCGACCAACAGGGCTATACCTATGATCAACGAACTTTTCATAACACACCCATTTATGATATTAAAAAGGATGATCAGGTCTTATCTGTCACACAAAAAAACGGCCTGTTGTTGGCAAGTTTCTCGTCTTTTCTTGTTGAGGATGCCATTGTTCAATTGGAAAGTCCCCGTTCAGTTCGCCAGGACAGCGCATTTCAACGCCTGCAGCAAGTAGCTAAAAGCAAAGAGGCAACAAAAGTTTATATCAACTGCAATCATTTCAATATCCTGAGTCCTCTGTTATTGCATCCAAAGCATAACCATATTTTTAACAAAATTGCTTCATTTTCCGATTGGCTGGAATTGGACTTAATGGCAAATGATGAGGGCATTTTGTTAAACGGCTACACTTCTTCAGCCGACACAACGGAAGAATTGGACAAGCTCAAAAATTTACCCCCTGCAGATGGCCAACTCATATCCTCCCTACCCGCCACCACTTCGTTCTTTTTTTATTACGGTGCTACCGATTATACCAGGTACGCTCAGCGGGCAAAAGTTGACACCACCAGCGAGTATTACCCTTACTTCTCCACCTGGGTGGGAGGAGAATGGGCTTTTGGCGCCAACGAAAGAATGGGGTATGATATCAATGATCAGTTCTTTTGCATTGCCCGCACAGAGGATGCCACTCTGAGCCAGAAAAGCTTGGATGAAGTAGCAAGACTATCAAATGGCAATCCAAAAGTCGATTCGTTCTACAACATGCCCATAGGTCATATCTCACAGGATTCCATCTTAGAGAATGTCTTGCAGCACGATTATTTAAGTATTCCCGAACCTTATTATCCCGTGCTGGACAATATTGTTCTTTTTGCAGCTACAAAGGAGAATCTGAAAACGATCGTGCAGCGGTTGATCAATGACAAAGTGCTTTCAAAAAGCTTGCAATACCTGGATTTCCGCAAGCAGCTTTCATCCCGGTCAAACTTTTATGTTTATTTCAATGCGCGGAACTCATCGGCCACATTGGAACAAGTGTTAAGTCAACAACTTAGTGACAAGATCAGTGATAGTAAGGCCTTTGACTCCTTTAGCCCCTATGCCATGCAGTTTTCCAACTTTAACGACCTCTATTTCACGAATGTTTTCATTGCTTATAACCCCGATTTCCAGCAAGAAACAAACGAATTATGGACAGCCAAACTCGACACAACCGTCCATTTTACGCCTTTACCTGTTAAAAATCATAATAATAACCAATGGGAATTTTTTGTTCAGGATGACAGGAATACGATCTACTTGATCGATAACACCGGTAAAATCCTCTGGCAACGACAGCTTGAAAGACCCATTTTAGGCGAAGTGCAACAGCTCGACTTTTACAACAACGGTAAGCTCCAATACATCTTCACTACATCCGGGAAAATCTACCTGATTGACCGGTTGGGCCGTGATGTGGCGAGCTATCCATTAAAACTTCCTTCTCAGGCTGTGACAGGCCTCCAATTATTGGAATACGAAAAGCGGGGCGTTTACCGGTTTTTTGTTGGCTGCCAAAACGGCAATATTTACGGTTACGAGCGAAGTGGCAAGCCATTACCGGGCTGGAGCCCGCACGAAGGGGTTGGTACCATGATCGCTCCTTTGTACTATCACGTAGTGGAAAACAATGATTACCTGGTTGCAGCAAATCAAAGCGGGGAATTACACTACTTTAACAGAGCAGGCGATTTGCGAACGGATAAGCCCGTCAAGCTAGATACCAGCATTGTGGTTCAAGAGCCATACAATGTGCACCGGGAAGAAGATAATTTTGCTTTTATAGGTCATGATACAAGTGGAACAGTCTATCATGCCTACAGGGACGGAAGCACAGAGACTGTTGATACAACAAAGTATCAAAATGCTTTCAGCATGAAGGCGCGCGATATTGATGCCGATCAAGCCGTTGAATACGTCTTCCTCGATTCGTCACGTATTCGCGTCTACGAAGACGACTTTAGCATCAAATTCACTTATATTTTCCCCGGCAAGGTTGATGCACCTGTTTTTTTTGTGCCGGGTGCCGGTCGTTCGGACCAAATTCCAGTAGGTGTATTATCCCAAAAAGAGAATAAAATCTACCTCTTTCATGCCAATGGTGAGCTATTCCAGGAATTTCCATTAGAAGGTAACACGCCATTTCATGTTAAAACTATAAGCCGCGAGAAGGAAAATGTATTGGTAACAAGTAATGGACGTGGCCGTTTAGTGGCTTACCGTATCATTGAATAGTGCCCTTCACTGTTTGTATCGAACACCCTTTAGCACTTTGATTAATTCCTGCTTCAGGATAGTCACATCATGCCATTTGGGAATGTAATCGGCAATGGCAAAAGCAGCCCTTCTTTGAAATTGCCACAACAAAAACGCAGTGGTAACTGTAAAAGATATGGTTGCTGTCAGACCCGCGCCTGACATGGCAAAACCCGGAATCAGTGTATAACTGAAAAGAAGTGTGCAGATAAAACCGAGGAAAGCTCCGACAATGTTAACGCGATATCTGCCGAGCCCTGCGAAGTAGTTGGTAACAGCCAAAGCCGGACTGTAGACAAGAATGCCGGGCATAAGCCATTTCATATAGTCCTTGATGTTACTAAAAGCCTCACCGAATATAAATGTGTATAGAGATGTTGGCATAATAAGCAAAACGAGAATCCCTATGCCGCTAATAATCAAGCTCATTTTTGCCAAGCGAAGCGTTAATAATCGGGTAGCTAAGGCATCTTGATAATTGGCAATCCGCGTATATTGAACAAAAGAAACACTTCTGCCAAACAGCCAGGCTGCTTCCAGCAACGACACGCCAATGGAATAAATACCAAGTACATCTTCACCATGCCACGCCTCGAGCACATAAAATGCAAATCGGAAGTTCAAGAGTTGCATGATTTCGTAAAACTGATAATGCGAGCCAAAGCTTACTGATTCCCGAATTCTATTTTTGGTACTTGTGAAGGATATGGCACGCCAATAAGGGTAGATGGCGCCAAAACTTACAAGAAGAGTTAAAAGGAAGGAACCATAGAGTGAATAGATATAGGCAAAGATGCTCCTGTAACCAACTACATAAAAGGATACAGCAAGGCCAATCAATGTCAAAGCTATCTGTAATACATTCAACGTGTTATGGAAGTAAATCCGTTCTTTGCCGGCAAGTACCATCAGGTGGGTATGGAGCAGACCGTAAAGCAAAGACAAGAGGAAAACATGGGGAACAAAAGCGGAATTGAGCCAGGGTGTAATGTGCATCAATCCCCGGGCAATAATGCTTATCACAACACACCACAGGTAAGCCGGTATGATCAATGAAGAAGGACTGTAGCGGGGTATAAGGTAAATCAAGGCCCTGCCGCTCATGATATTGCAGAAAAACAAGATCATGAAGATGCTGGTAATGATAAGTGTGGCCTGCCCCTTACCATCCGGGCCAAGTATTCGCGAGATACCGATGACAATCAAAAAATTGAACAAGGTGATGAGCAGGCGGGAAGAAAAAGTATTGAGAATGGTTGGAACCAATGGCTTTTTGTATTTTCAGGCTGGAAACACTTGCAAACACTCCCTAAGGAAGAAGCTCAGCTGCCGGATCATTGCATCTACACGAAATTAGCTGAAATATGACTATCCTGCTATCCGTCTTGTATGTGCTGCTTTTAAGCATCCTTTTACTAAGCATCAGTTGGTTCCGTGTTCACCATCTATCCAGAATCCAGCTTGTTATTCTGTTCCTGGTAAAAATAGGATTTGGCACAGCGCTAACGTTGATCTACACCTATCATTACACAGACCGCTCCAAACAGGATATCTATAAGTATTTCGATGACAGTAAGCCCCTCTACGATGCGTTCAGTCAAAATACGGTGCATTACTTACAGCTCGTCACAGGGATCAATGATGATGATCCGGCACTGAAGCAATACCTCAAGCAAACCGAACACTGGTATCGATCCGAACAAGATATTTTCACAAGTAACCGTCCCCTGATTCGTTTTAATGCTGTTTTCCGGCTTATTTCAGGAGGAAGTATTTACGTGCATACCATCTTCATGTGTTTTCTCTCGTTATGTGGCTTGATTGCCATTTTCAAATTGCTTTCCCCCCATTTTCAACACAGGAAACGCGAGTTGATCTTCAGCATCTTCCTGTTACCATCTGTCCTGTTCTGGGGGTCCGGCTTGCTAAAAGAAGGGCTGATTCTATTTAGCTTAGGCATTTTAATCTATTCCTTCCACAAAATCCTCAAACAATCTTTTACAATACGCCACTTAGTAGCATTTTTACTCGGCACTTCCATCCTCGTTTCCATTAAACTTTATGTCTTTGCCGCATTAGCTCCGGCCCTGCTCGGCCAGGCATTGTTCTTTCGATTGGGCAAAGAACGCCCTCTTTTCTATCACTTCGTTGCTTTAACAGTGATTGCTTTTTTGGTCTTTCTTATACCACGTGTGATCCCCATGCCAACTGCATCGGAGTTGATTGCCGGGAAAAATGACCAATTCATCGAATTAGCCAGGAAAGAAAATGCCGGCAGTTTCATTGAAGGCCAGCAACTTGAGCCCAATGTTGGGAGCCTATTAACTGCTGTACCTGCTGCTCTTACCAATACGTTTTTACGGCCATTTATTCTAACAGCAGATGGCTTATTTCAAAAAGCAATTGCCCTGGAAAACCTCCTTATTTACCTTATCCTGTTACTG
>PXTV01000042.1 GCA_003022985.1 Bacteroidetes bacterium SW_11_45_7
ACGGGTGTTAAAATTAGCAGAACGTTTAGGACTCAACCCCCGGGCACCAATGTCGATTTGAATGCCCGAGCCATCGCTCTCCCACACATGAACACCTGCCATCCCGGCAAAAACCTGCCTGCTTTTATCTGTGGCTTCATTAGCAGCAATCCTGTCCATGGAAATAACCTCGGTCTTTTTACCGGCATAGATGGCAGCATCTTCAACGGATTGAAGGTGAGTAAGACCAAAACTCGATTCGCGACCACCGCGCACGGTCACTTTTTCCAGCTCTTGGGTGAGGCTGTCGATCTCAAAATTTACTTCCACATCTTGGTCAATGACCGAAACATTCTTCATGACCGATTCATAGCCAAACGTGAAGACACGGATACTATAATCACCCGGTTTGATATCCTCGAAAACAAACTCGCCATTCTTATCAGTTGTCTTAGTATTTGGCGTGTAAATAATGCTCACCTCAACCCCCTCAACAGGCTTATCATTACGGCTCCAGGTGACTTTGCCGTGAATATTGTATCGATCCTTCTGAGCAAAAGTTGTATGAGACAGGCAAAACAGGAGAAACACAACCCCCCAAATCATCAACCGATAACTTGCAATATGGTCTTGTCTATTCCTCATGAATCTTGATCAACTGATGCTAAGTGTTTAGGAGAATCATCCAAGGGCAAGAGCCAGTCTTTTTGATGGAAACCCTGTTCCCGGGAGGCCAAATCGACTTCAGGATTGATCATCAACTGACTTCCACGCCCATTCAGGCTGACGTAATCCTTTACCCGAACACGCGGATTCTCAATGCCTTTCTCCTTGTACTTATTCTTCAGAAAGTGGGCAAATTGGAGAACCATATCGGGATGAGCGGCCATTTCCTTTTCCTGAAATTTCGTGAGATGATCACCCGGATCTACCTGGGCTTCACCGCCAGTTGAAGGGTCTTCTACATAAAAGAAAGCAGTACCTGCCTTCTCGATCAGCATCACGCGCCAGGAAAAGCGAAAGCCCTGCTCGTTCCAGAATAAATCACCTGAGTACAGTACATGACGAAGCGGTACGAGGAGTTGAATTGCAAAATGGGCAATCAAAATTGTGCCGATTGCTTTTTTGGGCCATCCTTGTAAACTGTATTTAACCCGAGCCAGATCCTGAACAACCCTCGGTTTCAAGCCCAAAAGCATACGCCCTGTGTAACGGAGCCATTCCACTATTTGCTGATGGAAGCCGGGGCTGAAAAAGATCAGCGTTGCTAAGATCATGATATACGGAAACATACCGATTTGAAAGAGTACAGCCGTCATCCCGTGAAAAGCGATGACAGCTGCATATGCCAGCCACCTTGTTTTGCGCCACGACAACCAGAAGGGAATAGTGAGATCGTAAAACGCACCGAACCAACTCAAGAAATAAGCCACCCAAGCGTAATCGAATAAACGACCTATCAGGGGAAGGTCGGAATTTGCCGGAAGCCATATCTGAAGGGGCTGGGCGCGGAACAGCCAATCGTAGTTGAGCTTGGCTGCACCGGCAAAGAAATAGACGAGAGCGAGTTGTAGCTGAAGAACGCCTGTTATCCATCGCGGAATGTGGGTGATTTTGATTGCCGGCTTTCTGAGAACGTCCAGTGAAAAATAGCGGTGGGCCGGCAGGAAAATCATCAAAAAACTGACAATGCTTATAAAGTAGTAGTGATTCAGGTAGTATGTTTTATCGATCAGTTCGATATAGGTAAAAGCGAGAAAAAAGATAAGTGCTGACCAGCGATAAGCCAGTCCCAACATGATCCCCAAGGCCGAAATGCCCATCAGTGCAAAAAGAGCGTACATGAAAACAGCATCAAAAGCAGTTACCCATTCAAAGCCGTAATACTTGAAATGGAAATGGGGCATTACGTACAATTGCTTCACCCACCCGTTGGCAACAAAGCGAATGGCACTGGCAAGCATCACACCGCCAAACACAATACGGAACACTACCAGCGGGGCGATGTGACTCTCGCCCCGGAACAAGTGCCCGAGTTTGCGTTGAAACAGTTGAATCAATGCTTATAATGTTATGGGTTTTAAGATGCCGGCCAAAGGCAATAAAGGTTTGTCAATCTTCCTCTAATCGCCATCGTTATCCTGATAGGTTATTTGTACGCCTAACGCAGATGCCATGTCGGTTTTGATGAAGGCAAGGTTCCGCAGAACGTCATCAAAGGCATCTTTAACTTTACTTTCGTTATCATTGACAGACTCGGATAAGGGTGAAGGGATGGCCTGGATCTTTTGCTTGCACGTTCCAAATTGCTCGCGGATCTGTTTAGCCAATGGTTTACCGCTTTTTTGGGCGTCCAATGACCGGAGGTACTCATCGAAGCCTTTGCCATCAGCACCTGACCGTGCCCGGCCCAGAAAGATGTTTTCGATGGCCTTCGCATGTTCAAGCGCCAGTTTAACGGAATACTCGCTATACAGTGCCTGAACCTTTTCGGGAAACTTTTCATCATCAATGGATTTTTCACCCACCGGAATACCTAACTCATTGTCCTTGATGATTTCCCAGTCTTTGCTGAGCTCGTTGACAAGGAAGCTCAGGGAGCTACCTTCACCCGTGCCGGTGTTGTTAACGAACTCCTCGATGTAATTGCCACCACTGGCTTGCCAATCATTGTGAACTGATTCCACGTTATCCTGAAGGTCCTTCACAACATCATTCAGATACGTTTTGCGGTTCTGTGCATCGGGCGTGTTTGTAAAACTGTCAATTACAGCTTGATCATCCTCTTTGCCAAAGAGGAGGTAATCGAGAGCCGGAAATCCTTTTTCGTCATTAGCGTAAAGGCCGGCAAAGTCGTAATTTCCTGTGGTTATATTATTGTTGATTGTTGCTATATCCACGGGAAATGTATTGACATTTGCCCTGAGTGTATTATTAGCGGGACCGAAATCGAATGTGGAACAATGCTGCCAGGTAACATAGGCGTCCTTAAACGCCTGCTGGGCCTCGTCTAATTTCTTCTTACCGGGAGAGTTTGTAAAGGCGTCCGTTTTTTCTTTTAGGGTGCTTAGTTGATTGACGAGATCTTGATAATTGGGAATTACGATATTACCGGCTGTATTCTCAAGCAGGGCTTTCCTGTTAAAATCACTGCCACTCCCATCATCAGAGCCGTCATCGTTCTTGTCACAACCAAACCCTATTAGTAGAAGTATAGCAACTAAGCCGAACGCGGAAATTGTTTTGATAACCTTCATAATCTATCCTTGTATTTGAATGTTTTGAAAAAATCCCACCGGAGCCGTAACCCCGGCAGGATTTCAACCAGAACACGAGTGAAAGCCTATAGTCTTTAGAGATTACTCATTTGCGAATTGCTAAAGTTGAACACCTGTTTCAGCTTTTGATTCGCATCCTCTAAATCTGATTGTTTAACCTGTTTGGGGGATGAGCCCAACAAATTGTTGATGTCTTGCCAATCCGAGTCTGAAATCGATTTATCGTCATTGTAAGCAAGGCAGGTGTGAAACGCTTTAGCTTCGGACCAATGATGCCACTTACTGAACTTATCGTCACTCTCCATGTCGGTGAGAGTTGAATTGATGTAGTGAACAACATTGGCTGCAATCAGCTTCTCCCATTGGGTTTTGATTTCATCAACAGCTTCCTTTCGCTTTTCGCTGTTGCCGTTGACGATTGCTGTACGCCCTTTTAAAAAGGCGTTAAAGAGCGGCTTTTTCACATCGATCACCCCTTCACGGCTTCTGATATAGTGCCCCCAAAACCATGATGATGTTTCATACTGCCCATCAACTTCATCAGCATCGTTGTTGAGAAAGTCTTGCGGTACACCCAAATAGCCAAATGCCTTATCAAAACTCTTGGCTCTTGGGGAAGCTGTGGAATTATTTGAAGATTCAGCACTTTTCTGGCCCAGGTTCTTAAGATGAACGGAAGTGGCTTGCCAAGGGTAGCGTCAGTAAAGAATTGTTGGAAATCCGGCTTCCGCCAAATACCAGAGGTGGGGTTCCCCTCATTGAACGTAACTTCTTTTAAATTTTCATCTTCCTGGATGGTACCATTATTTTGATAAATGTCACGAAGGTCCTGTTCAGATGTGCTTACCTGGTCAACCGAATCCTTTTCTTCAATTTGACCAACCTTGCCCGACAACTCATGGAGCAATTTAATGCGAGCCGTCTGGCTTGAATAATCGACATTATTATCAAATCTGTATTCATCGGGTTGATCGATTGTTTCGTCATCGTCCTTATTGCAACTTGTAAGCGTAATGCTGGTGAAGAGGACAACAATCATTGATAGTCTTGTTAACTTTTCGATTCGTTTCATAATTGTTAGCTTTATTTAGATTGATTTTAAATAACTGATGCAAATGTAGAGTGGGACTGAATAGGAGGCAATACCAAAAATGTGGTATTTTGCATGACACATCGAAAAAAAAGGTAGTAGCTCCTCAACATCCTGCGGGTGAGCCAGGAAATTGAAAATTGCCACTCTCTCATATTCAACGAAATGAGTGAATCATGGTAAAAATTGGCCTGTTATCCGATACACATGGCTCTCTTGACGCCACCATCTTCAGCTATTTTGAGGACAGGGATGAGGTTTGGCACGCTGGTGATTTTGGCGATATAGCCATCTGTGAACAGTTGGAAAATTTCAAACCCGTTCGAGGGGTCTATGGCAATATCGATGATCAAAAAATTCGCCAATCCTACCCGCTCGATCTGATTTTTGAACTGGAAGGCGTAAAAGTGTACATGACGCATATAGGAGGCTATCCGGGTCATTACAGTCAGCATGCCCGCCAAATCATAGACCGTGAACAGCCCGGTTTATTCATCTGTGGCCATTCCCACATTCTCAAAGTCATGAAGGATACAAAACGCAACAACATGCTCACCCTCAACCCGGGGGCTATAGGCCACCAGGGCTTTCATAAAATGCGTACAGCTCTGCGTTTTGAGATAGCTGACGGTCAGGTGCAAAACCCGGAAGCATTGGAATTCGGCAAGCGGGGGAAAGGGGCAACCAATTAGTTTTTTCGGGAGGAAACAATGATCAAGATAATTAATGGAATAAGAGCGTGAGGGAGACGAAACACGGTCTCATGCCCCCATTGCTCAATGCTGTGCAAAGGAATAGCCCTGTAAAAATGCGAGATGATGCGCGCCAATGCCGTCACAAGCCCCCAACCAAAAGCATATCCAAGGGAGATTGTAACAATTGACCGCCAGGGCAGAAATATGCCTGCACTCAATGCAAAATCCAAAATTCCCGCTATTTTGAGCAAGGTCATCGATACATTTTCATCGACACCAAAAACAGTGATCATCATTTGCACAAAACTGCCCGGCACAGGATAATAGCCGAACGCATAAAGACCGTGGCCCACAAATGTCGCTGCTACGGCTACTTTCATAAAAAACAATAACCGTTCGCTTACCCCTTCTTTTTGAACATACAAAACCAGGAACAGGGGTGTTGTCCACTGAATGGTCAACTCCAGGAGCCGGCCAATACTAAACGCTTGTTCTTTCCAATAGAGTAAAGTTGACAAAAAGAGCAAACCACTTGCAGTATAGAGTGCATAATGTAACCAGGCATGTCTGTGCTCAATGATCAAAGAAGCAATAGCAGTGAATATGAAGAAGCCCCCGATGCCATATTCAATGTAGAGAATAGCTTGATCAATGTGAAGGTTGGTGGCATACGTTTGCCAGTCCCGGCCCGTCAAATATTTCACAACCGGTTCCATGAGATATTGGTCCCGGAACAATGTGCGCAAAGGCGCATCCCATCGAATAAACTGCCATCCGCGACCCATCAACACGAAGAAAGAGGCAAGACGCAGCAGAAATACAGGGCGAAGGAATAATGTTCGTTCAAAGTATGAATGCAATATCAATGACATCTTTAGAAAGAATAAAACGCTTCATGCAAGATAAGTGCCTGAACAACTTTTTGCGATTTTTTTACCAATACGTTAACAATTGGTCGTATTACTCTAAAGAGAGGGACTTTACATACAAAGTTTCTTACTTTAGCACTGGCAGATAAGTTAAGAATAATGAAGTACACCATTTCCTCTATTACTTTTTTCCTCGTTCTTGCGCTTACGTTTCAGCAAAGTAAAGCGGATACCAACAAATACCGCCTCATGTGGCGCCAAGACCCTTCGTCAACAATGGTTGTTGGCTGGAATCAGGCCTCTGGCAACAATCCTGTTGTGTATTACGATACCGTTGATCACGGCAATCATCACACGCAATACCAATTTCAGCATACGCCTGATCGGTCTGTAAATGCCAAGGGAATGGATAACCGCTTTGCAAGGCTTACCGGTCTCCAACCCGATACCAAGTACTACTTTCTGATACGCGACAGCGAGGGGAATAGCGACCGCTACTGGTTCGAGACACTACCCGATGATCCCACCAAACCCCTTTCGATAGTAGCCGGTGGCGATTCCCGCAACAATCGAACACCACGGAAAAATGCCAACATCCTGGTCAGGAAACTGCGTCCTGATTTCGTCACATTTGCCGGGGATTTTACTCAATTCAGCTTCAATTTTCAGTGGAAGAACTGGTTCGATGACTGGCAACTCACCATTGGCAACGATGGGCGTATGACGCCCATCGTTCCCACAAGAGGCAATCACGAGTATTCGGGTGGTGAGTTGACAAACCTTTTCGATGTGCCTCATCCCGATCAGTATTATGCGCTGACTTTTGGCGGGAGCTTGTTAAGGATGTACACCTTGAATACAGAAATCGCTATCACCGGCAACCAGGCCAACTGGCTCCAGAGTGACCTCACCAGTCATGAAGACAGCGTTGACTGGCTGTTTGCCCAGTACCACAAGCCCATTCGCCCTCACGTATCGTCAAAACCGGAAAAAGAGGATGTGCGCAATAGCTGGGGGCAAATGTTTGCCGATTATGGCGTCAACCTGGTCATCGAGTGCGATGCCCACGCTGTCAAATCCACATGGCCCATACGGCCGTCTTATCAAACCGGCCATGATGAGGGTTTTGTACGAGATGATCAGGATGGAACAGTCTATATTGGCGAAGGATGCTGGGGCGCCCCTCTCCGCAACAATGATGATGATAAAAGCTGGACAAGAAACAGTGGCTCTTTTAACCAGGTAAAATGGATTTGGGTGCGCCAGGATACGGTCCAGATAAGAACAATAAAAACCGATAATGCCCCATCTGTCGGATCCGTGAGTGATTCAGCCCGCTTCAAACTTCCGCCATCGTTAAATGTGTGGAACCCTTCAAACGGAAAGGTCATCTACCTTGCCAATCGCGCTCTCTACCCTGAAGTAAGTATAACGAAACCACAGGACAGTTTGATTTTCAAGAATGTCGATGGCGCCAATATTCGTGCCACAGCATCCAGCCAAAACAGTTCTGTCACCCAAGTAGCATTTTATGTGGACGGCAACCTGATCGGTACAGATCAATCACCGCCATACACAAGCTATTGGCCCTTTCCTGGTGAAGGGCCCTTTACGCTAACAGCTAAAGCCACCAATAGCGAAGGTTATACGAGCACTTCTGATCCCGTCACAATCGGTGTCGAATACTTAACATCCGGTACGCAGGTTAGCAATCCCGATGACGATGCGGAGCAAGGCAACAACGGCTTTGTGGATCTAAACAGCAGCGACCTCGAGCTCACGGAAGATAACGGCAATGAGCAGACAGTGGGGGTCCGTTTCCGGGAAGTGCATATTCCGGAAAACGCCCGTATTACAGATGCTACACTCCGTTTTACCGCTGATAACCCCGCGCCAACGACTACCTCACTCACAATTCAAGGGGAAGCAGCTGACAATGCTGATGCATACCAGGGCGGGGCACTCAATTTTCAAAATATTTCCGGTCGTCCTACAACGAACCACATTGTCAATTGGTCGCCAGCGCCTTGGGATAGTTCCGGTTCTGTCTATGCTTCACCGGATATCAGCTCTATTGTACAAAATATAAGAAACCGCCCCGGTTGGCAAAGCGGTCATGCTATGGCATTTATTATCGATGGTTCGGGAACCCGGGTTGCCACATCCTATGACGGATCAGCTGATCAAGCGCCCGTGCTTCACATCGAGTACGACTACGGCCCTATGCCCCTTCCCGACTTAGGGCCTGACCGGAGCATTTGCAATGGCGATACCGTCCACTTGTCGCCTGGATCGGGCTACAGCAATTACGGGTGGAACGGGCAAATGACACAGGCCAATCCATTACTAGCAGATACTGCCGGGACTTATGTAGCTAATGTATGGGGCGGTTCAAATGGCCTCACCTATTCCCAAGACACGGCTCAATTAACGCTATGGCCTCTCCCCCGGCCATCGCTGGGCCAAGACACCCTCATCCGGGAAGGCGATAGTGTGCTTTTGCGAGGCCCGAGCGGTTTTGCTCAATACAACTGGCAGGGACCTGGCGGCCAAGCGATCAATGACTCCACCTGGCGGACTTATCAAAAAGGACAATACACGCTTGAAGTGACTGACACAAAGGGGTGTACAGGGAGGGACACCGTTATGGTGGACACGTTTCGAGTAAGCAATGATACATCCATAACTGACACTTCTGACACAACCACCACGATAGCTAACAATCTTCTGAACAAGCAGGGATACCGCTTAATGAATGTGCCAAACCCTTTTACTTCGTCAACAACAATTTCAGTGACAATTCCGGAAACAAATCCAATCACCCTTCGCATTGTAAATATCGAGGGGCAAGAAATTGAAGAATTGATGAATGGGACAAAAGAAAAAGGAACATATAACAAACGTTTTGAAGCGAATGATCTCCAGGCGGGCATCTATTTCTTGCAATTACAAACACCCGGGTTCCGGGTTCTTAGAAAAATGATAGCCGAGGGTATACCGATATTGTTGACATAACGGAGAACACGCAATCAGTCATTTCCTCGAGTGGCTTGCAGGAAGGAAACTGTACGCTCTTTGGTATCGGCTCAACTACGGGTTTAACAACCATTGAATACGAGCCGGGGCTCGTCAAACAGGACTTAGCGGCCATGTTTGATCACTTTGCCCCTTATGGCCGGCCCTACGCCCACAATATGACCTGGGGCGATGACAATGGCGCTTCTCACTTACGCAGTTCGCTCATGGGTACTGATTTGTCCATCCCTTTTCAAAGCGGCAGTTTGATTTTGGGGACATGGCAACAGATCGTGTTTGTGGACTTCGATACACGCCCGCGCAACAGAAGAGTGGTTGTTCAGCTTATGGGAAAGTAACGGTTTCAGGAACCCGTACTCATAAGATAGGTGAGTGACAGGGAAAAAGCCTGATTGTATTGCTTAATTTGAGTATTGGGCTGAGTAGGATCATTGACATCATCTGTGATAGAAGTTATACTTCTGCTAAACCGGAAATCGACAAGAAAATGATCCTCATCGTTAACGGTAAACTGAAACCCGAATCCACCGGTGTAGCCAAGGTCCCAATCCTTGTATTGATCATCCAAATCCGGATAGGAAAAGGCATTTAATGCATCTTCAAAATCATCGCTATCTGCTCCATTGTATTCACTTGCTGCAAGATAACCGCCATACCCCCCTCCATTGAGATAAAACTTAAACTCCTCTCCGCCAAATGCCAATTTTATCAGTAAAGGAAGTTGAAGAGGGATTGTTAACTAAGTATAGCTAATTCGCCATTCCATTTTAACATCAAGAGTTTAACAGAAAGAATTAGCATGTATTTCGCTTTTGTATAGCACTTT
>PXTV01000043.1:0-947 GCA_003022985.1 Bacteroidetes bacterium SW_11_45_7
CAGGTGGCGCCTCATATCAATGGATGCCGGCAGCGACTCTGGATGACAATCAAAGTCAATCACCTGTTGCCACGCCTGATTCGAGCACCACTTATACTGTTACTGTTCAATCATCTGATGGCTGCCAGAACACGGATGACGTTGTTGTAACGGTTAACGATAATCCGGATGTAAGCATACAGCAACCGGTGGGCGATACAACCGTGAATGACAGTATTCTTGTTGAAGCACCGGCCGGATTTGCTTCTTATAGCTGGTCAAATGGTGCAACATCTGAGGATATTTGGGTTGCAAGCTCCGGCATTTATAGTGTCACGGCAACCGATAGTACTGGATGTAAAGATGCTGACACAGTTACTGTTACGATAACAGGCATTGATGAAACCGGAAGTGATTTCGCTCAGTCACTGTCCCTACAACCGAACCCCAATAGCGGATTCTTTACCATTACATTAGGCGCTGAATCCAATGTGGAGGGTGAGTTGAAAGTGTTTAATCTTCACGGGCAAGTGATAAGGGAAGAACAAGTAATGGTTCAAAGTGGTAAGAAGCAGATGGAGATGAACTTGCAGAATCATTCCTCCGGCCTCTATTACGTTCAGCTGAAAACGGAAAAAGGCGTGTTGAACAAGAAAGTTGTGATTCGATAACATCTGCCAAAGTTCTTATAGGTGAGCCGCCCTTTTGATCTGCCGAAGGGGTGGCTTTTTTATTTTGAGCAGGTGGATGAGCGGGCGTTCAATCCCGGCAGCATATTTTGGTTGAAAAACAGAAAAGTGGATCGATTGGTATCGATCAATTAGCTGGCTCGCCTTTCTGTTTGTCGTTTGCCAACAACTTGTAGAATTGAGCAAAAATCACTGCAAAGTTTTTACAGCTTGCCTTCTTTCAAGTCTGTAAAATAGCTAAATCACTTTCACAGCATTCTGTTTGAGCCACCCCACTTT
>PXTV01000043.1:1000-7832 GCA_003022985.1 Bacteroidetes bacterium SW_11_45_7
TGCCATCTTCAAGGCGAATTTGCTGCCATTTCCCTTGTTCATCGAGCAGTTCAACTTTCAGGCCTTCGTGAACAATGAAGACATCTGTACTTTCGGCATCAGGAGAGCTCTTTACATAAGTGTTTTGCGCAAAAACAATACCGTGGCTTTTCTCCTGCATACGTTGGTATTTTAGAAAAGAGGCAAGCGTCAATAAAAGGGAAAGAGCCACCATAACAATACCGCCAAAAAAGCCAATTTTACGCCAAAACCCGTTACTGAACAAAAACAGCACGCCTAAGCCAAATGCTAACCACATCAAAACAATACCTGTTCTGGCCCATTGGTTGGGGGGGATACCGGCAATATTTTGCCGCCACCATTCAACCAGAAAGATCTCAGGTGCTTCGTTGACTTTATCTGCCGTTTGGAGATTGGCTATTTGCAGGTTGTGCTCAATATCTTTATTGGCCGGGGCAAGTTGTTTGGCCCGCTCATAGTTGAGGATGGCCGGGGCGATCTGTTTTGTTTTATAGTACGCATTCCCCAGGTTAAAATACAATGAAGGCATCTCATAACCTTTGTTGAGCAAGCTCTCGTAGTACTTGATGGCTTTTTGAAACGCCTCTTGTTCATAGGATTCATTTCCTTTTTGAAAGAGCAATACCGGCTTGCCGGTTACCACTTTCTCATCGTTGGTTGCAGTATCTGAGGTTAGGGTGTCCTGCCCATGGGCGCACCAAGCTGTCACCAATAGTGCCAATAGTATCACTGGCCGTAGTCTCATGTCAGCTGCTCTTCTAAGGTCGTTATAAGCTCTGTAGCTCTTGTATAAATCTGCTCTTTGTTCGTGGTAGCAGCGGAGGGGGCAAATAAAGCCATTTCGCAATCGTTCAGTACTTGCTTTAGCTCATCGATGTTTTCCTGTGGCATATGCTTATCAAGAAGAACCTGCTCAACTTTGTCTCGTGTGAGTTGGGCCTTTTCGATTGTTAATCTGTCAGAGAGATAATCCCAAATGGAGCGTACAACTTCATCGTAAAACGGCTGATCTTCATTTTTATGGATGAGTTTTTTAGCTTTTGCTAAACGCTTGTAAGCCACTTTTTTGGCGCGCTTTTGCCTTTGACCTATCGTATCCTGGCCTTCGCGGTGGCGTTTCTCACGGTAGAGAAAAGCCAGAACAAATAAAAGAACCGGTGCTGCATAAAGCCCGAAAAACGAAATGGATGCCGGCAGAAAATTCCCTTTAGGGCGAAGGTTGACATTACCGGTTTTGATGTAGCGGATATCTTTACCGATCAATTCAACTTCGTCCTTGCTTACATTGCCTCCATTGCCACCACCATTGGAGGAGCTGGCTTTGGGCTGACCCGTAACGGTGATCATGTGTTCTGGCGATTGAACGGTTTTATACGTTTCTTCTTTCGTATCAAAATAGGAGAACGTTAAAGAGGGGAGCTTATATTCACCCGAATTGCGGGGCACCACGAGAAAGTCATAAGTTTTGGAACCGTGAATCTTACCACTATTATTCGACACATTGGCGTTGATCTTGGGATCGTACACCTCAAATTCGGATGGCAGGTCGAGTTTTGGTGCATCCATCAGTTTGAGATTGCCCTGGCCGGAAATCCTGACACTGATTGTGATGGGCTCATCGACTTCAGTGGTTTTCCTGTCCAATGTCACATCGTAATTGAAGTCACCAACAGCACCGGAAAAACTCTTGGGCTTATTCGGGGGTAAGGGCTTAACGTTAACCTTTACTCGATTGCTCTTGAATTCGTACTTCACATCTTTGTAGGAACCGAAGAATTTATCGAACACGGAGCGTCTTCTCTTTTTAACCGGCACACGAACCGTTGTTTCGAGCTTCATGGGATCGAGTTCCAGTGTACCGGTTCGTTGCGGGAAAAGGGCCACAGATGATAGCGCAGCAGTTTTGAATTGTTTTTCTTGATAGCTTTCCCTTTTAAATTCCAGATTTTTTGGTTGTTGAATATCCTCACTCCAGAAACCGGTAAAGGAAGGTGTTTCCGATAAACGTGTACGCCCGATCTGGTAACGTGTATAAAGCTTGTAAGTGGCAGTGATTTGCTCGCCTTGATAAACTTCAGTATCGTTGACGTAAAGCTTGAGGAAGAGGTTATCCTCAATTTTCTCCTCTATTGATTGTTTTTTGCTCTTCTGTTGATTGTTTCTTGATTGACCCCTGCCCCCTTTTTTGACAGTTATGTTGAGGGAGTTTGTTCGCAAAGTTTCGCCATCCACCTGTATAGAAGCTGAACCAATGCTGAATTTGCCCTCTCTTTTGGGCTGAAGATAGTAGGAATACGTAATGGAGCGCGATACATTCCCATTCACAATACGCATGCTCGTAGATTGATTCGGCCCACCAACTACACGGAAATACTTGAAATCCGGGGGCTGAAAGTTATTGCCCTTAGCATCTTTCAGCTTGAAGGAAACTTTAAGATTTTGGTTAACGCCCACCACATTTCGATTGACAGAAGCTGAAAACCGGTTTGATTCAGCTTGAAGAATGGACAAGCCAAAGGTGACAACCATCACGACAGTGGTTAAGACAATGAGGATGTTTTTGCCATGTATTCTCATGTGATTAGCCTTTGCTTTTCACCTGTTGGAATAGGAATGTTTGGTTTGTTGTATAGTGTCTTGACTGTTACGGGATTTGAGAAAATGCAAATCCATTCCACGGTTTCTACCAATCCTTTTCGATCTCTTCTTCCTGCCCTTTTTGTTTCTCTTTCTTTTTCTTGCGCAATAGCTTGCGCTGCACCCTTTTTTCTTGTTCATCAAGAGCATCCAGCATGCGCTTGATCTCCTGCCTTGACATATTCATCTTCTTTTTCTTCCGCTGTTTTTTCGCTTTTTCTTGATGATTGCCCTCTTGGGGTTTCTTCTGCTCACTTTCCTTCTGCTTCTTTTGATTCTCTTTCTTCTTCTCTTGTTCGCCTTGCTTTTGCTGCTTGTTTTCGTCTTGCTTTTTGTTTTGATCAACTTTTTGCTGGTCTTGTTGGTTCTTTTTCTTGTTTTGATCCTGCTGTTTCTTCTCTTTGTTTTTTTGCTGATTGTCTTTGTTTTTATTATCCTTGTTTTTGTTTTGCTGCTTTTTCTTGCGCTGCTGTTTTTGCTTTAGCTTTTGCTTGGCATAACTGAGATTGTAGCGGGCATCCTCGTTTTGAGGATCGTGACGCAGTGACTTCTTATAGGCCTCTACGCTTTTCTTGTAGTGTTTAGCTTTAAGATGTGAATTGCCCAGGTTATGGTAGGCCTCGGCTTTCTCTTTTTGATCAGTGGCCATTTGAGCTGCATTCTTAAACTGTTCAGCGGCCTTCTTGTATTGTTTTTGTTGATAGTATGAATTACCAAGGTTAAAAGCCCCCGGCAAGAAGTTATTGTTCTTATTAAGACCCTCAAGATAGTTGTCACTGGCTTCCTTGTAACTCCCCTTTCGGTACATTTCGTTGCCTTTGCGGACGCTGGCACGTTCTTTCTGCGCAAAGCTTATCATGGTCAATAACATCAGAACAATTACCATGCTTGGTCTTGCCATCATTTGATATGTTGTCGATTTTCTTAAGCTTACCATCAGATCGGTGATCTTGTTATGCAATTGAAAATGGTCAATCCTCAAAAATAATTTGAATAAGAATGCGCAATTATCTCCACTTCACTTTCGGAAAATGAGTTCTCTTATCTGAAAACCTTCCAATCGGAGAATACTTGGCTTTTGCGCTCCGAAATCAAAAATTCGATAAATAACAATACAAACCCAACCAATAGAAAATATTGGAATTGATCCTCAAAATCAGTAAAAACACGCTCCTCGAATTCCTGTTTCTCTAAAGAAGCAATTTCATTCATCAAGCCCTCCAAAGGTTGATTGCCAGCACCCAATCTGAAATACTGGTTGAGCCTGGAGAGCACGATGTTGCCCTCATCATCTCGTTTATAATCTTCCTGGCGGCCGCTGCCTTTAACGGGAATCGGTGCGCCTTCTTCCGACCCAACTCCAATTGTGAAAATTGTGGCACCCTTTTCAGCTGCTTTCCGGGCCATTTTTTGGGCGTCACCCTGGTGGTCTTCGCCATCACTTATCAGAACGATGGTACGGTATTTTTGTTCTGTATTATCAAAGGATTGGAGGGCTAAGTCGATGGCATCGCCAATAGCGGTTCCTTGCTGCGGCACGATGTCCGTGTTGATGGAGTTGAGGAACAACTCTCCCGCTGCATAATCCACTGTTAAAGGCATTTGCAGGTAAGCGTTGCCGGCAAAAATGGATAAGGCAACCCGGTCGTTAGCCAGATTATCGAACAATCGCGAAACAAAGCGCTTAGAGCGTGTAAGCCGGTCGGGTTTGATGTCTTCAGCCAGCATGCTTTGCGACACATCAAGTGCAATAACCAGATCAACCCCTTTACGTTTGACTTCTTTGTACTCCGTCCCGATTTGTGGATTGGCTAAGCCAATACTAAGGAAAACAATTGCCAATGCTATGAGCACAAATTTGATCTGGTGCTTGTAAACCGGCTTGGCAGGGGTTAAACGATTCACCAATGCCGTTTCGCCAAAAGAACGCAAGGCACGCTTTCGCCATATGATATAGGCGATGAATGCCAATATCAATGGCACAAGAGCCAGAAGCAGATAGAAATATTCGTTATGAGCAAATTTGAGCAATTGGTTGATTTGTTCTTTTGGGTGTTGCTATTTTAACTTATTATGATGGCTTTTTACTCGTTATAATTGATCTTGAAAGTGATAACTCATGTCAAGTTTTGAATCCTGACCGCTTTATGGGATGCTTCTTTCCACAGTATATCGTAATAATACTTCGCCAATAATCAAACCAAAAGCGATGAGAGCAAATGGGTAAAATTCTTCTGAACGTCTTCGGAACGATGTGACCTCGATTTTCGATTTCTCCAGCCGATCGATTTTCCGGTAAATATTTTTCAAACTTTGTTTGTCGGTGGCCCGGAAGTATTTACCATTAGTCATATCAGCCACCTCCTTCATCAACTCCTCATCAATTTTGACATCCACTTGCTTTGTTACCGTGCGCCCGTTCCTATTGAAGGGATAAGGAGCTTTGCCTTTTGTCCCCACGCCAATCGAGTAAATACGGATATCGTGCTGAATAGCTGCCTCAGCTGCTGTTATCGGGTCGATATTGCCTGCGTTGTTAACGCCATCGGTTAGCAAAATGATCACCTTGCTATCAGATTCATTCCCTTTGAGACGATTGATGGCATTTGCAAGCCCCATCCCTATTGCTGTGCCATCTTCAACCATACCATCTTCAACATCTTCCATGAGATTGATAAGAACGCGGTGGTCGGTAGTAGCCGGGCATTGTGTGAAACTCTCCCCGGCAAACACAGTTAAGCCAATCCGATCGTTCGGACGCCCTTTGATAAAATCTTTGGCCACACTTTTTGCTGCCTTGAGCCGGTTCGGATCAAAATCACGGGCTAACATGCTGCTCGATATATCCAATGCCATCACTATGTCGATCCCTTCAGTGGTCACATCCTCTTTTTCAAGGAGCTTCTGGGGGCGTGCCAGAGCCAATACCAAAAACGCCAAGGCAAGAATGCGGAAGACGAACAATAAATGTTTGAGCTTCCCCCTGAGAGGCGAAGCAAATTGGCGAACGCCTTCGATTGTGGAAAGTTGAATGGTGGGGTAATTCTTCTTGTACCTTATCAAATACCATACGAGCATGACAACCGGTATGGCCAGCAAGGCGAACCACCACTTTTCCGCAAATTCGATTTGGTTGAGAAAGTCTTGCACGTAATGTCTAATGGTTTTTAATCCGTTACTGTACTTTCCTCCTTAATTTGAAGGAGGTTGGGAAATCGTTTCTATTGTTTATCCGGATTATTGTCTTCTTCAGCTTTTTGATCTGTCTCCTGCCCGCCATTTTCCTGTTGCTCTTGAGCCGTTTGTGGCTTCATTTTTTTTTGTTTCGTTTATAATGTTGTACGTTTTCTGCAGCACTTCTTGATTCTCATCTGCTTGAGGAACGTATTTGGCGAACTTGACAAAATCAGCAAGTTCCAGCACCTCTTGACTATTGGTGCGAAGGCCGGGGTCAGCTATGTGCTCCTTCAATTCGCTAACAATCTCACCGGTTGTCGATTCGAGCGCTTGGAACCTGTACCTGCGCTCAAGATACTCCCGAAAGATATCGCTTAGTTCAATGTAGTATTGTTTGACTTCACCGGATTGCCAAAGTTTTTTATTCTCCAATTGCTGTAATTTTTCAAACGCCACTTCGTGGGCAGGTCGCTCCGGCTTTGTTATTTCTTTTGCGGGCTTTTCAGGTTGTTGCTTCCAGCGTTTGTACAAGTAATAGCCAAGAATGATGAGACCGATTATCAACAGACCGCCAAAAATATAGGGCCAGAGTTCAGCCAGGGTGTAGGGAACATCGCGAATACCGGCTATGGGCCGTATGGCCTGGCTCGTATCAACCGCAACACCCTTCACACGTAGTGTAGTTGGTTCTGTTTTCACTGAATCAAACGAGGAAATGCCCCTGGTTCGATAAAGAAAACGGACAGGGGGGATCACGTAATAACCCGAATCAAAAGAAGTGACACCAATCGTTTGGCGCTTATTGATGACATTGCCCCGGATACTTGTGTCGATAGTACTCTTGTTGACTATTTCCAGGTCTTGTAGCGTATCGGTCAGTTTGGGCCATTTGAGAACGGTGTTTGTGTCATGTGTAGCGGTGATCGTGTAGCGAGCTCGTTCACCTATTTTGATCCGGTTGGTGTCAAGCGTGGTTTGTAAGCGAACGGGCTGGGCA
>PXTV01000043.1:7858-15754 GCA_003022985.1 Bacteroidetes bacterium SW_11_45_7
CAGAAGTGCCCCAAAAGCAAAGACGAAGAAAGGCAACGTACTAAGCCAGCGCGAGCTCATTGCTGCAATTAACTTTTGGTTGAGGCTGCTCAGCATTCTCATCGCTTCTTTTCACGCGTTTTAAAGAATCCCATAAGGGATTTCACATAGGAATCACTTGTACTGATACTTACAAGATCAGCTCCACTTCTGTGAAAGTTGCGTTTGGTCATCGCCAGATTGTCATCGAACCATTTGCGGTACTGCTCGCGCACTTTGGCACTTGCTGTATCCAGCCAGATATAACTGCTGCTTTCAGCATCTGCTACACGGGCCAAACCGATGTTGGGGAGGTTCCGCTCGCGCTCATCGTACACGTGAATGCCCACCAGATCGTGTCGCTTGTTGGCAATTGTAATGGCGTCTTTATAGCCATTGTCCATGAAATCGGACATTATGAACACGATGCTCCTTTTTTTCATCACCCCGTTCAGAAAGCGCAATGCTTCGTTGATGTTGGTTCCCTTGTCCTGTGGATCGAAATCCAGGAGCTCTCGAATGATCCGCAGAATGTGACCTTTCCCTTTTTTGGGCGGTATGAATTTTTCCACCTGGTCGCTAAAAAAAATGACGCCCACTTTGTCGTTGTTCGTGATGGCCGAGAACGAGAGTACAGCGCAAATTTCCGTGATCATCTCGTTTTTCATTTGATGCTGTGTACCGAAAAATGCAGAAGCGCTTACATCCACCATCAGCATGAGCGTGAGCTCGCGTTCTTCTTCGAAAATTTTTACATGTGGTTGTCCGGTTCGAGCTGTTACGTTCCAGTCGATGGTGCGGATGTCATCGCCAATCTGGTATTCCCGTACCTCGCTGAACGACATGCCGCGGCCCTTAAAAGCGCTATGGTATTCCCCGGCAAAGATGTGGTTGGAGATACCGCGCGTTTTGATCTCGATTTTGCGGACTTTTTTGAGGAGCTCGCTGGTTTCCAAGGTGCCTGGTCAAATAGTATTGAAGATGATAAATAGAAAAGGAATTCGTCCCTTATAAGCAAATAGCCTGTCAGGGAACTTCTACATGATTGAGGACTTGGTTGATGACCTCATCGCTGTCGATGTTTTCAGCTTCAGCCTCATAAGTGAGGCCAACCCTGTGTCTCAGGACATCGTGGGCAATGGCCCTCACATCTTCAGGCACCACATAGCCGCGCCTTTTGATAAAGGCAAATGCCTTTGCTGCTTGGGCCAGCGAAATGCTGGCTCTTGGCGAACCGCCAAAGCTGATCAGGTTTTGCACATCGGGCAGATTGAACTTTTGCGGTTCCCGAGTGGCGAAAACAATGTCCAGGATATACTGCTCGATCTTATCATCCATATACACTTGTTGCACAACTTCCCGCGCATCGAGGATGCGCTGCGGCTCAACTACGGGCTGGATCTGGGACGAATCACCGCTGATGTTCTGCCGCATAATGAAGCGTTCCTCATCCTGGCTCGGGTAGGTGATAACAGCTTTGATCATGAAGCGATCCACTTGTGCCTCGGGCAGGGGATAGGTCCCTTCTTGCTCAATGGGGTTCTGGGTTGCCATAACCAGGAAAGGTTTGAGCATGTCGAACGTTTCATCGCCAATGGTGACCTGTCGTTCTTGCATGGCTTCGAGTAATGCGCTTTGCACTTTGGCGGGAGCCCGGTTGATCTCATCGGCAAGGACGAAGTTGGCAAAGATGGGCCCTTTGCGAACAGTGAACTTGTTCTCGGGCTGATTGTAGATCATCGTACCGATCAAGTCAGCCGGTAGCAGGTCCGGTGTGAATTGTATCCTGTTAAAGTCTGCGTTAATGGCTTTGGACAAGGAGTTAATGGCCAATGTTTTGGCGAGGCCGGGAACACCTTCCAGGAGGATATGTCCCTGTGAGAGAAGAGCAATCAGTAAGCGCTCCACCATGTATTTCTGCCCCACGATTACCTTGTCCATCTCCTGATGCAGCTGATCGATGAATGCGCTCTCGAGGTGGATCTTCTCGTTGAGCTGTCTGATATCACTCGTTGCTTGTTCTTGTTGTTGGTCCATAGGATGGTTTTTGAGCTGTTAGAAGGTCAAAAGACGGGGCCAAAAATAATACCCTTTTTATTGACACGTGAAGAATGATTGCCAATTCATTTCAACGATAGTAAGGCCTTTTAATTGGATGGCATCTTGATTTTTACAGCAGAAGAAAGGGAAATGATCAAGTTGATCAAAAAAACAGATTCACCATTAACAGTGCTTTAACACATTGATTGTAAAGCAAGAGAATTTTCTCCGGGATAGCTAATGTGATTAAAGGCCGTTGAAGGAGATCCCGAGTGAAAAGGGGGTGACGTCAGGACCTTTTGCATCTTCAAAAACACCGGACAAGCCGTAATAGGCAATGACGTTGATGCTTGAATAACCGATGCGAAAAGTGGGCCCATACCGGAAATTGAAGAGATTCTCAAAGTTCTGCACCTTGACTTTCTTGGTGATGGTGCCATCTGAAGTGATCTTGTCAACATCGTATTTCTTTTTCGAATGGGCATCGAAGAGCCAACCTCCTTTAAAGCCAATTGCTACTTTGAAACTGTTGCCTTTTTTGTCCGGCTTTGTGCGCATGCGTAGTTCGATGGGCACCTCAAGGTAGTTGAGAGCGAGCTTATTGTTCTTGAAATCGCGGATGATCCTGCCCCCCTCACCTCGTTGTTCGGATTTGGGCTCAAAAACAGCTTCTCCTGAAGCACTATCCTGACCGATCACCCCATTGGAGAAAATGCTGCTATGACCATAACCAATGCCGGGAGCAAAGCTGAAGATCGAGTTCTCGCCAAACTTAAAATCGTACATGATGTAGATATTAGCCCCTCGCGAATACCATTTGGTATCAAAGTCTTGCCCGTTAGTAAGCTTTGCTTGATGGAACCAGTTGTCAAATGTAAATTGAGCGATAACACGGTCGCTGCTAATAGCTATAGTTTTCATAAGTCATGGCTTCCGTTGCTTGCAAATGTAATCTTTTCAGTTATTATTCTGCGTTTTGGGTTCAAGAATCAGTGTTTTATTCTACACTTTCTTTTGTGCCCTGCAGTATGGTTTTGGATGAACCAGATCGGGCCACAAATGCTACAACTTTGCAATTATCGGCAACCCATTCTTTTGGTAACTCTTTTCGGTATGATTCGATTATTGTACGCCCCTGTTCCAGGTTCTCATTAAGACTTGTGCCTTTGGCATTGGTAAGTGTGCCCACAAGCACATGTTTCTGGGTGTAGTTTGTGTCGTACTCACCGCCCCCTAAAGCTTGTTTTGTTATAATATCATTTTCAATGATGGCAATCGTTAACCTGTTGAGTTGATTTTCCGGTGAGGTATAATGAACACGAACTTCAACAGAAAGACTACGTGTGCTATCTTCATAACGTGTTGACAGGGACATATTAACGGGTGTTGAGGATTGTGTTCGTTGGGAGATGTAATTCGCCCATTTTCCTGTTCCCAGGACTAGATTGCTCTCACCTGAAAATTGTTTACGATCAATACTTGCAGCAGGACGCCCGGTAAAAGGACTTAGTAAATTGTTAAGAGCTTTTGCTTCATCTGTCCGTAAATCCCGTTCGTTGCCATAAGGCAAAGTAAAATAACTACTACTATCATGATAGCCCAACACAATAAGATTTTCGTATTTTTTGAGAAAATTATCAATTAAAGTATCTGCCTCAGGACAATTAGGGCAGCCAACACCGGTAAACTCTTCCAGGACCACACGTTTTTGCTGCGGAGCTTCAATTTCTGATGCCACATAAGTGGAATCCTTAAAGGCCCTTCTCTCATTTGTCAATTGGATATCGGGTCCTTTTTCAGTGCATGACGGAAGGATCATTACCGCCAGGAGAGCCAACATCCCCGGTTGCCGCCAAGCCGATTGATAGTGTTTCATATCTTGCTGATTAATCTTAAAAACTCGATGTCAGCCGCAACTTGAAACCGTTAAAAGCGGGTTCATAACGGCATACCCCACCAGTACAAATAACGCCCTCAACTTGTTTGGTATAGCTAAGCGAAAGACGGTGTCTTTGGTAAACAAACGATGTTGTAAAGGAATAATAATGTTGCTTTTCAGTTGATGTGGGTGGGTTGGGATCGTAATTGTACATATCGGACACCGACACCGTAAAGTAAGGTGCAATACTGAATTCAACTAATCCATACACCCAGTCACCGTAATCCTGTTCTGTGAATTGTTGCTGGAATTCCATGCGGATCGATTTTCTGCGATCAATGTTATAATTAAACTCCAAAAATGGCGAGAAGGCATGCACCATGCTTGCGCCTTTCCCTTCGTAGAATACTTGATCGTAATCGATATATTGCCCACCTATTAAGCCCTTCCATTTTCTGGAGGTATTCAGTTCCAAATCCGCATAAATTTCCCGGAAAAGTTCTTCATAATCAAAAGCCCGAACTTCTGAATAAGCGGCATTAATTGTGTAGCCCTTTTTGGGTGTATAGGTGATATTGCCACTTCCTGCCAATTCTTCTAATTCCTGGGTGGCTGCCACGTATCTTGCCGGAAGACGGAGGGAATTTTGTTTGGAAACGGGCGGCACATAGCTGATCATGCCATCCAGCAATTTTTCATTGGGCGAGGTCCGAAAGACGAAATCCTCTGTCCGCTTGAACTTCAACCCGGCTCCCAATCCTCTTTGGGAGTAGGTAAGGGTGCTGTAGACCACTGATCCCGGCCGATTGACAAGTTTTTGATCGGCATTGTAAATGGCTTCGCTGGTTTTTCTTGCTCCCTCAATGTACCAACTGACGTTGCCTATGTTTAAGCGATTGTACAGCGAATAGGCAAATGTGTTGTATTTTGGAACAAAGCGGTCTTCTTCATCATAGGATTCAATTGTGTTCACTATGAAGTTCATCGAATTCTGATCAAGTGTTCTGTTAACGACAGAACCGCCCGGCAGCAAACTGATGTCCTCACTGAGCGTAATGCTGCCTTCTGCATTCAATCCTTTGATAATGGGATTGTAGAGACTGACAAATGATCGAAAAGGTTTGAGCCTGTTTTTCTGCATGCCGGTAAATGCCTTGACTGTCCAATTTTTCAGGAAGTCGTACTCGAGATGGAGCCCTAAAGTTGCATTGTCTATGCCCAGCGCTCTGTCCTGATAAGATCTGAATGTAATGCCGCTGCCGAATTGATCGTAAAAGTAGCCGCCCGTTATGGTGAGGTTATTAAATGTTTTGCGCAAATAGAAGCGACCGATGCCCAGGGCCGTGTAGGGCGTTCCCGGGTCGTGCAGATTCGAATTGTTAAACACGTCCAGCCGTATACCGGCCTCAAGTTGATGTTTGTAGTTCCTATAGTCAAGGTTGAGCCATGCGTCTGTGGATGAAAGGAGATTGTTGTAATGAGGGGTGTTCGATGCACCTATTGAGGTGTCGCGTTGATAGAACTCGCTGTTCAATTCCAGACCACCGGAGAAGGACCCTTGTGCAAAGAGAAGAGGACTTGCTATTACAAATAGCAATATGATGCTAAAATGACGCATAAAACGCACAAATACGTACACAACAAATCTAAAAAAATTTCCTCCGGCCTTGTCAATTTACTTGAACCAATAAAATGACGTACTTTGATGCATGTTATTGTCCCAAAAATTGCTGCTATGAAAATCATATCCTGCTGGAGAAAAAGAAGTACAATTTTATTTATGGTATTTTTTTTCGTTTTGACTGCCTGGCATTTACCAAATCATCATAATCCCGGCAATCAAGAACTGCCCGATGTAACAATCACGAACCTCGATGGTGAAAAAACCGATATACGCCAATTTGGTAAAAATGATAAGATTAGTGTGATCAGTTTTTGGGCCACTTGGTGTAAACCGTGTAAAAAGGAGCTGTCAAACCTGTCAAGCCTTTATCCTGAATGGAAGGACAAGTATAATGTGGAAATTGTTGCTGTGTCCACTGATGATTCGCGAAACCGTTCCAATGTTGTGACTTACGTTAACGGCCAGGCATGGGATTTTGAGGTTTTGTTGGATAGCAATCAAAAACTAAAACGAGCGCTGAATTTTCAGGCAATTCCTTATACCGTATTGCTCGATAAAAATGGCAAAATTGCTTATACCCACAAGGGTTATGTATCGGGTGATGAATATGTCCTGGAAGATAAGATCAAGCAACTTGTGAACAAGTAGCAATTCCTCACTTCGTAAAATGATCAACGCTGGCAAAAGGGGGTGATTAACGGGCTTTGGAAACCGACTTGGTCATTAACACCCTATTGTTATCACCGTAAACGCGAACCGTGTAAATGCCTTTTTTGAGATCTTGCATGTTCAGCCGGTTAATGATGGCATTGGGTTCAGCCCGGTGAGTGAGTACTTTACTGCCAAGAATGTTATAGACAGCGATTTTTTTGATGTCCTGATTGCCTTGATTCTTGACTTGAAGATAATCCTCTACAGGATTGGGATAGATGTTTATCGATGATGCGGCATTGGCTCTGAGCTTTTCAGAGGTTTCATTCGTAGAAGTGACTTGCTCAGTTCGATAATGAATATAACTTACAGTTGCTGCACTATCCCTGTCTACATAGACTTTTACCTTTACGTAAGCTTGTCCTGTATTTTCTTTGTTGATGAAATGGACATCGAGTTTTGTAGTGTCGTTAGCCGGGAGCACGAACCCCTGAGAGTCTATTGAAGGAGCATAACATTGATTCTTGTCGCAAATTTGGGTTCCGCCAAAATTTGAAGGATAATTCTCCACGGTTCGCTCCCATACGATGGTAATAGGATCGCTTGATTGGCTGGCTATGTTGCCGTAAGCTACGGAAACGTTCTTGTCAGAACTCGCTTTAACAGTAAACGTATCCTCAAGGACAGTATATACTTGGGCATTTGCAGTGTTGAGGAAAAGCAAAAGGTTGATAGAAACGAGTAGGGGTATAAGACGTTTTGTAAGCATAGGGATTGATAATTTAACTAAGGAAGCCTGATTCTATACAATAAAAATACAAAAGATGAGTTAAAAGTTCAGAATAAGTCCACAATTTTTCTTGTAGACATGTAACTTTCCTATCCTTCAGCCCTATCTTTTCTGCGATCCCTTTTGTGCTTTACCTTTTGCTGCTCATAGTTCATTTGGCGTTAATCGGAACTAAATCTGGTCGTGGTCAGCAAAGCTGTAATAACTCTCAGGTGTGATAATCAAATGGTCCAGCACATTGATGTCGATATACTCCCCGGCTTGTTTGATCTTGCGGGTAAGGGAAAGATCGGCATCGCTTGGTGATAAGTTGCCGGAAGGGTGGTTATGGTAAAGAATGATAGATGAAGCCAATTGATTTAAACTGTTTTTGAGGATGATGCGTATATCGGCTACTGTCCCTGCTACACCACCCTGGCCAATGCGTTCAGTGCGAAGCAGGCGGTTACTCCTGTTAAGATATGCCACCCAAAACTCTTCGTGTGGCAAATCTGCAAGCTTAGGGCCGAGGAGGTCCCTGGCATCCTTGCTGCCCTGAATCTGCGTTTTTTCTTCAGGACTGGCAGATTGTCTTCTGCGGCCCAACTCAAGAGCTGCCACAATGGAGATGGCCTTAGCTTCCCCTATACCCTGATACCTCATGAGATTAGAAACGGACATTGTCCCCAGCTCGTGCAGGTTGTTATTTGTCCCGTTAAGGATGTGACGTGCTAACTCAACAGCTGTTTCCTTTTGTGACCCTGAGCCGATCAAAATAGCGATCAGTTCGGCATTGGAAAGAACCTCTTTGCCGTTTTTGATCAGTTTTTCACGGGGACGATCCTCTTCGGCCCACGTTTTGATTGTGAGATTAGGTTGATAATTGCTCATAGCATCAATATAGTCAATTTCCAT
>PXTV01000043.1:15788-18491 GCA_003022985.1 Bacteroidetes bacterium SW_11_45_7
TTCGATCAAGTAAATGCCGTTATCGTAATCCTGGCAGTCAATGGTGATTTGCTGGTTATTGTGAATCGCTACTTCACCAAGATCGTCAATCTTTTGCCCTTGGACATTGTAAATGGCAAGTGAAATTTCATCAGACATTTCCTGCGTATTGAACGAAAGCTGTACGTTATTCTTAGCCGGGTTCGGAAAGACATTAACATCGAGTGCATTCGATTGCTCTTGATGAGCAATACTTGTTGTATCCTCTGGCGCTTTAGGACCTACAGAGTAGGTGGATTGTGTATCAACCCTGCTCGCATAAGTGGATTGAAGAACATTTTGGGACTGATCATCCTGCACCCACATTGCCACATTCAGATCGGTAAGCTCCTCAACTGAATGTTCCACACTATGGTTGATCATATTGCTGGCATCCTGTGGTAAGCGATAATCGCCATTGAAGGAATAGGTCATGCATCCCTCAATCGTGGAATCAGGTTGAATGGTTATTGTTTGATTTGAACCCGGGAACCATTTTTTGAATACATTGTAAAATTCCGACTCCCCATTGTTCCCCACATTTTGCTTTGAATTTCATAGCAAACCTCAACCTTTTGTTGTTGGGAATCCGGCCACACTTTGTATTCAGCATCAATTTTAACAAAGGCCGGCCTATCGGCTGCATTTTCGTGGAGAGAAGCTGTAAAAGCGTTGGCATTACCGTCCCAACCGCCATCGATTTGCATATTTGGGACTGCATTGACACCATAGAAATTTTGTCTTCTGTCAACAGATTCGTCAGTCGCATAAGGATCGCCATTTCCCGGAAAATCTTGCTGAAATTTCACGGTAACAGCATCTCCGGGATAGTTGCTCATAATATTTTCAAAGTTTTCGTTACCCGGTTGACAAGGGTTACATGTGGAACTTGTGAAAACTTCGTACAATGGCTTTCGCTGGTAACTGGTGTCGTAGACCAAGATATTGGCAGTTTCAATATCATTAGAGGGTTCCTGGTCTGGATTGCCATTGATGTTGGAGGGAAATGCTGTTACATCGTATTCCCCTGTAGACGAGGGTGAGAAGCCACTTGGAATAGTGAAATTGTCATTTGATAAGGGGTCAATCGAAACATTACTTATATTGTCTGTTGTTGTATCACCATCAACCACATAATTGATATCAAAAGAGGTTATGGTTTCACCGCCATTATTGGTTATGGTGGCATCCATTGAAATGGGATTGTTGCTGATCTTGTGACTGCTTGGCGCGAATAAGGAGTCCAATTTTATATCGTAATCAGTGGGTACTTCAACTAAGATATTATCAATAGCCCATCCGAATAAAAAACCTCCGCGATCATTATAGCGAAAGCCGATCCGGATTTGCTGGCCACCATAAGATGAGATGTCAATTGATTCGCGAGCCCAGGCTCCTCCATCGACATCCTTGACTATGGTCCAGCTGTTACCTCCATCAGTACTGATTTCAACAGTTGCCTGCTCTTGGTCGTTCTGGTATTCAGCATCGTAGTAAAACTTATCAAAGCGTAAAAAAATCTTGGTGCCAGTATACGAGGAGAGATCAATTGTGTCTGTCTTTAGGAAGTCATTACTTTTATCACACCCTTGTCCACAGTCATCATCATTTGTGGCAATGAGCTGGCCACTTCCTTGATCTTCTATGGGAAAATACTGACTCTGCAGCGAGCTTGCATAACCTGCATTCCAACCCCCGTCAGATGCGCTTGTTTCTTGCGTGTAATCGGAGGGAAAACCGTTGGAAAAGTCTTGGGTATAAATAACGGTTTGGCTGTATGTAAAGGAGGTGATGCACAGTAAACATCCTAAAAGCGATACTAGTCTCATAAAAAAGTCTTTTTTGTGGTTATAGAGACAAATCTAAAGAATAATTTCTTCATGGGAAAATATGTGGGGATAAGAAGTAAAAGGACAAAAAGGAGGGCCTTGTCAATGTTATGAGAGCTATTGATCTACGATTCCCGGCTGTTGGCATTATCGTTCACCAATATTCTCAGCCGGGTGAATTGGCTTGGATGGTTTGAAATGCTCATGTATGCACGATAAGTTCTGAGTTTTCAACACCCAGTGATTCCACAACTTTTAGCATGATGGGGTTGAAATCAGCTATTTAATTGATAGAGTGATATAGTTAGAGGTTCCTCCCGGTGGCTCAATATTTTGCCCAAAGCAGGATTTCCATCTCCTGACAAGGGAATTGGGGGCGGTCATCCCCCCTCCCGATGTCCAGCATCGGGACGGAGGGGATAGGACCACTTGGCTGGCGGTTGGTGGAGTAGTGGGTCCGATCCTTTAGTAATCGGAATAGCAGTGCTTGCCCCCAACACCGTTGGGGGACTCCAGCACTCGTTCGCCACAACCGCTTAATGCCATAGTTGGTGTCCTCACCAACTATCTGCGAGAAGTGACTAAGACCCGTGGGGTGGGGTGTAACAAATTTCAAAATAATCCAATTTTTTTCGGACCAAAATACTATCTTGAACTTTGAATTAATAAAATCTGGGTTACATTTTAATACTCTTTTGCCCTTGGCTTTGTATCTGTTTAGCGTTGTCCACCCCCTTAATCCCCCGCCAGCGGGGGACAGCCGCCACCACTTTAATGAAATGGTTTTGGTCAAACACCAATTTGTGTCCCTTTGGAGAGACCATAGGGAGGATTTAGAAAAACGTTTGACCAAAAT
>PXTV01000044.1 GCA_003022985.1 Bacteroidetes bacterium SW_11_45_7
CGCCACTTGTTGAGCGCGTGGAGACAATCGCCAACGTCAAGTACGGGCAGGATGAGCAAACCGATGTGGCTGTCCGCGTGGTGACCGACCACATCCGCGCCATCACCTTTTCCGTGGCCGATGGCCAGCTGCCTTCCAATACGGGCGCGGGCTACGTGATCAGGCGCATCCTGCGCAGGGCTGTGCGGTACGGCTACAGCTATCTCGGCCTCGATGAGCCGTTCCTGTACCAACTCGTCTCCATTTTGTCCGATCTCTTCAGCAACGCCTTTCCAGAGGTGCAGCGGCAACAGCAGTTCATCGAAGGCGTGGTCAAGGAAGAGGAGCACAGTTTCCTGAAGACGCTCGAGCACGGCATCAAGCGGATGAACGAGATCATCCGCAAAGCTAGGGAGCAGGGTGACGCCACCATTGCCGGCAAAGCAGCATTTGTCCTGTACGATACATACGGCTTCCCTTACGACCTGACCGAGTTGATCGCCCGCGAAAACGGATTTAATGTGGGCCGCAAGGGCTTTGAGGAAGAGCTGCAAAAGCAGAAAGATCGCTCCAAGCAAGCGGCAGCCGTGGAAAAGGGCGACTGGGTGTACCTGGCCAATGACCAGCATACGCAGTTTGTGGGCTACGATCGCTACGAAACGGACGCCCGTGTCATTGCCTACCGCAAGGTGCAAGAGGGCAAAAAGAAGAAAGAGTTCTACCAGCTCGTGCTCGATCAAACCCCTTTTTATCCCGAAGGAGGCGGCCAGGTGGGCGACAGAGGTGTGCTGCAGCTCAACGGGGATAAGATCTCCGTGGAGGACACCAAGAAGGAGAACGAGCTGATCATCCACTACGTGAAGCAACTGCCGGACGATCCGGAAAAGACCATCCATGCGCAGATCAGCCAAAAAGACCGCCAGCTGACGGCCAAAAACCACACGGCCACGCATCTGCTCCATGCGGCTTTAAAGCAAGTGCCGGGCGATCACGTGGAGCAGAAGGGCTCCCTTGTGGCGCCCGACCACCTGCGCTTCGACTTTTCGCACTACACTGGTTTGAGTGAGGAGGAGATAGATGAAATCGAGCGCTTGGTCAATGACAAGATCATGCAGAACATCCAGCGGGAAGAACACCGATCCGTGCCCTATGAAGAGGCTATGCAGATGGGCGCCACAGCGCTGTTTGGCGAGAAGTACGGGGATGATGTGCGCGTCATCGTCTTTGACCGCGACTACTCGATGGAGCTGTGTGGCGGCACGCACGTGGAAGCTACGGGCGAGATCGGGCTGTTCAAGATCACATCCGAGACAGGCGTGGCTGCAGGCGTGCGCAGGATCGAAGCGGTGACGAGTCTCAAGGCGCATACCTACATCGATAACAAGCTGGCTCAGCTCAGCGATATCACCGGCATGCTGAAGAACCAGAAAGACCCCGTACAGGGCGTGCAGTCGCTAGTGAACGAGAACAGCGAGCTGCGTAAGGAGCGCGAGCAGTTGCTCAAGCAGCAGGCCAACCAGCTCAAGGAAGCCCTCAAACAGGAAGCCGAGGATATCAACGGCATCACGTTTATCGGTAAAGTGATCGACCTCAATGCATCCGAAGCTGTGAAGAACATTGCCTACGGCCTGCGCGATGAGGTGCCCAACCTCTTCCTGGTGCTCGGCTACCAGAGCAAAAGCAAGCCCCAGCTCTCCGTAGCTGTCAGCGACAACCTCATCGATCAGAAAGGCCTGAAAGCGGGCGACATCGTCAAGGAACTTGCCAAAGAGATCCAGGGGGGTGGTGGCGGCCAGCCCTTCTTTGCCACAGCAGGCGGCAAGGACGCATCAGGTCTGGAGCAAGTAGTTGAGAAGGCGAGGAAGGTGGTGGGGGGATCGTAGAGATACAGGCCCGTCAAGGTCGGCCCCAATGTTCGATGCCTTCGGCATCGTGCCCTTGGCTTTGGGGTGATGCTATCAACCTTAGATTCCTACGGAATCGATAAATTTTCCGACCAGTTAATTGTGATGGGCAGCCACAAAGGCGGGCTTGTTACGTTTGGCCCCATATTGGAAGAAGCAGCTTTTCATGTACGTGTCATGGTGCAGGAGGATGATTGATGTGCTGCCGGCTTGTTCTGTAACTTTCTCATTCCTGGCGCGAGCGTCCGCTCGTGCCAAAATACTGGTCCAAGCGGACGCCTGCCTGACGGTATTAAGGCTTGAATCAGGAAGCGAGCACAGCTATGATGCGAGCAATATTGCTTTTAGCCGCTGAGAACCGTAATTTAGTGGGTAGCGTTCATTGATTACAGGACCCAAACAACAAAAGCGATACCCGCTCCCTTACAATGCGTGAAATAACAGACGCCATTCACCAAGGACATGCATAATTGCTATTCAAAATTTAGAAAGCCATGATACAAGTCACAATCAATATTCCGGAAAACGCAAACCTCAATGAAGAAGACGCGCAGCGCTTTCTGGCCGCTAAACTTTATGAGTGCGGAAGACTGACACTGGGGCAGGCGGCAACACTGGCAGGATTATCCAAGCGAGATTTTGCCGATATATTGTCAGATTACAACGTATCCTTGATCAATTATTCAAGCTCCGATATTAAAAATGACGCTTCCCGCATCTGACCCTCTCATTGCTGACACAAGCGGCTTGATCCTTTTGGACAAAATTGAAGAAGTCCCGCTTCTGCACAAGACATATGGCAATGTTTTGGTCACTGCAAAAATCCAAAACGAGTTTGGCAGGGGCTTGCCTGATTGGATTGAAATCAGAGACCCAACCGACCGGCAATATGAACAAATCCTTGAGATGGATCTGGATTCAGGCGAAGCCAGCGCCATTGCATTGGCCATTGAAACAAGGAGTTCAGCGCTTTTAATGGATGATTTGAAAGGCCGTAAAGCTGCTGAGAAACTTAGCTTACGCTACACCGGAAGTTTGGGGCTTATTCTTCGTGCGAAACAAGAAGGCGTCATTGACAGTGTTCGTCCAATCATCGATAGGATAAGAAGTACAGATTTCAGGTTTAGCGAAAAACTGTTGCAAACGATTATTGACGAAGCCAGGGAATAAGCCATTGTGCCGTCTCAGCGCGTGTCTGTAGCAAGGTGCTATGGACCGTTGAGCATGTTCCATTTGGTCCGACATTGGATGAAAGCTCATCATATGCGATTCATGATGCAAGAGAATCATTAATGTGCTGCCGTTTCCGCTCTGTTCCATTTGGTGTTTTAACCAATCGGAAAATAGGAACACCACTTGCAGATAGTTGGTGAGGACACCAATTATGGCATAAATCTTCGGATATCCGTCCACGTTCTTCCTACTCTGGCCCGGCAAGCCAGAATGGCTTCAATGTGATTAACCCCCGGTCGCCACCTGGGGCAAACAGAATAACGAGACAGTCATGCTACAACCGGATAGCATTCTACCAATGCCGAAGGCATTGCACTTGCCCTCGCCCTCGCCTAAGGCGAGGGCTGTGGCTTATAGCAACATAAAATAACAAGTATAAGCGATCCCGGAGGTCCTGATGACTACTTGGGAGGATCGAACATATATCGGCCGGCAAGTTGGAAAGGCGTTTCAAACGCCTTTGATTTTCATCCACAATACAATTGCGGACGAATAACATAATGATTATGTAGAAAAATGCTCAGGATTTGTTCTGCTGTGGATGACGTTGAAGATCACCACCTCGTCATCGATCAATTTGTAAACAAAGATGTAGTTCTTCTTAAAGACAGCGCAACGAAGGTTGCGTTTGGCAAGTTGTGGCTGGCTGCACATGGCATGTCCTGAGGGCGCTTTTGCAAGAGATTTGCCGAAGTCATAGAGCTGATTCTTGAAATGTTCTGCTCTTTCAGGATAGCCCTCTTCAACTATGTATGCGTAGAACTGAAAAATGCTGAATTCCGCTTTAGGCAGGAAGACTACTTTCCTTGCTGCTTTCTCCATTCTTCGATCCTTGCATTCGTTTTCGCTTTCGCTTCGTCTTCATTCATTCCTTTCCCTTCTTTGTACTCCGCTTCCGCTTCCTGTATCATTTGCTCAAATTCTTCATCCGTTGCCGGACGGGAAGGGTTCGTCCAATTATAGTCATCTTCAGATGAATCTTCTGAAGAAATTGAAACGGCACGCACCATTTGATGATTTTCCAAAAATGTGGCGAGCAATTTGGCTTGGTTCTCGGTATCGGTCGTGATAATAAGTTTTTTCATGGTTCTTTCAATTAAATCATTATAAAAATACGAAATTTGGAGGCGAAATAAAATTGTTTGATATGTAAGGCCCTTGTTTGTGTTTCCAACAAAGAGAAAATCCAAAATGGGTTGTGGGTCAGTACTTCACCTATGACAGAAACGACTTCACTTTGCCCGCCCTTCATCCATTTGATTGTTTTGCGAAGTAGCCATCCCAAAAATTATTGTCGGGGTGTTCCCATTCTTCTTTAAGCGATTCTATCCCCAAATTCTGCCATTCCCGCGAAGAAAAGCCAATCTCCTTGCCTTTAAGCTCTGCCTTGAGCAGCCGGAGGAATTCCTGTTTTTGCCGTTTGCCCAAATGCCGGAAACGGGCAATCAATGATTCAGGTGTTGGATTGTCGGACATGAGCGCTCATTTTATCTCTAAAATAAGAAATCACATTGTAGTGATGTGTACAATGATTTTTCCGTGATGGTTCGCAAAAATGTTTGGCTTTGTCAGGGACAGGCATACATTTCGCCTCGTTCCGATTGGCGTTTTAACCAATCGGAAAAGCGGAACACCCCTCGCAGATAGTTGGTGAGGACACCAACTATGGCATAAATCTTCTGATATCTGTCCACGTTCTTCCTACTCTGGCCCGGCAAGCCAGAATGGCTTCAATGTGATTAACCCCCCGGTCGCCACCGGGGGCAAACAGAATAAAGAGACAGTCATGCTATAACCGGATAGCATTCTACCAATGCCGAAGGCATTGCACTTGCCCTCGCCTAAGGCGAGGGCTGGGGTTTATAGATAAATTAATCAAAAGGAACAGGCGATCCCGGAGGTCCCGAGGACTCCT
>PXTV01000045.1:0-544 GCA_003022985.1 Bacteroidetes bacterium SW_11_45_7
TGTCTCGGCCGGGCAAACCAAAAGCACCTGCCTCACCTCGCCTCGCCTCGCCTCAGGCGAGGGATAATTAGGTACGCGTTTTTGTGATGAACCTATTCTAAATTCAATGAAAACAATAGATTTAATATGATCGGTAATGACATAGTTGTTATTACCAGCCAGTACAAATATTTTCCTAAATGTTAGAAGTTGGTGATCAAACTAAGAGATGAACGATGGAAGTACAAGATTGATCTGATAGATAATAAGTAAATCGAGTTGCAGTCGAGATCCCGAAATGTGTTTAGGGAGTTGAAAAGGAAAAAGTAGCTTATTTACTGATTGCCAGCCAAAGGAATATCCTTTTGCTCTCCGGTTGCCTCATTAATAAGCGATAAGATTTGCTGTCCGTCATCGCCCTTGAGTTGTTCATTGGCGTTGAGTAGTTCAATGCCATAGAGCGTGCCGTCAGGTGCAATATCCAGCACAACCCCTTCACTGACCTTGACATTTTTGACTTCATGGCCCGTTTTGTCTTTAAAGCAGATGTAGCCAATGTTGTATC
>PXTV01000045.1:573-1233 GCA_003022985.1 Bacteroidetes bacterium SW_11_45_7
CCCTCCCCATTCACCAACTCTTTCAACTGCCCCTCATCGATAATTTCAACAGTACCGGTTTGTTGGGCTTTATCCCATTTGGAGCCGGGATCATCGCCCACCACCAGGTAGTCGAGCTTTTGACTGACCGAGCTGACGATCTTACCGCCATTGTCTTCCACCAACGCCTTTGCTTCACTACGTGTCAGGTTGGGTAAGCTGCCGGTAAAGACAAATGTCTTGCCTTCCAGCGGACCGGTTGGTTCTTCAATGTCTTCTTCTTGCTGCTCCGTTTTGACACCAAGCTCCTTGAGTTGATCGATCAGCTCGAGATTCTGCGGGTTCTGGAAAAAGTCGTGGATACTTTGCGCAACCACAGGCCCAATGTCCTCCAATTCCTCGAAATCCTCTTTTCGCCAGTTTTGAAACGCCTTGAGCGATCTCACCTGCCGGGCTAAGATTTTGGAAGTGGCTTTACCAACGAACTGAATACCGAGCCCGTAGATGAGGCGGTCCAGCGGCTGGTTTTTCGATGCCTCGATGGCCTCTTTCAGGTTTTGCACCGATTTTTCCTTGTAGCCCTCAAGTGCTAAGATTTTGTCTTGATCCAGCCGGTAGATATCGGCAACATTGCGGAGCCAGCCCTTTTGGAAAAACGTGCGCACTTGTTGTACGCCCAGC
>PXTV01000045.1:1300-11243 GCA_003022985.1 Bacteroidetes bacterium SW_11_45_7
CTTCCTTGGATACGAAGTGTTTGATGCGCTCCTGCACCTGGGCAGGACAGTTGATGTTGATGCACCGAATGGCCACTTCTCCTTCTGGTCGGACCAATTCCGATCCACAGGAGGGGCATTGATCGGGAAACCGAATTTTTCGGGCACCAGCGGGGCGCTTAGCTTCATTAGCCCGCACGATGTAAGGAATGACGTCACCGGCCCGCTCCACAATCACCTCATCGCCAATACGCAGATCTTTCTCTTCCACCACATCCTGGTTGAATAGCGAGATGGATGATATCGTTACACCGCCCACGTGTACCGGCTCAACTTTAGCTACGGGTGTAATGGTGCCCACACGCCCCACCTGGAATTCCACGTCTTTTAACGTGGTGGTGGCCTGGCGGGCCTTGAACTTAAAGGCGATGGACCAACGCGGATGGTGAGAAGTGGTGCCAACCTCCTCCTGCTGGGTGATGTTGTTCACTTTGACAACCATGCCATCGATCTCGTACGGGTAATCATCCCGCTTTTCCTCCCATTCGTGGCAGTATGCGATCACTTCCTCAATGTCCCTGAACACCTTGGTTGTTTGGGTGGGCGTCTTAAAGCCCATCTTGAAGAGGAGGTCCACGCTTTCATTATGGGCCTTGATCTTATCACCCAATACGGAGTTGCCATTTTCATCAACAGCATAGCCAATGTGATAGACAAAGGTCTCCAGCTTGTAATTCCACCCTGCTGATGCCTTCACTTGAAAAGGGCGCAGAAAGCGGAAGGGAACGCAGCACGCGGATATTGGTTGTAATATCCTCGCCCGTAAAGCCATCACCTCTGGTAGCTCCTCGGACGAGCTGGTCGTTCTCGTAGACCAATGCCACAGAGGAGCCGTCAAATTTGGGCTCAACCGAATAATCGACCTGGCTGGTGTTCAGCATGCGCTTCATGCGGTCGTCCCAATCGCGCAAGTCGCCTTCGTTGTAGGAGTTATCGAGCGACAGCATCGGCTCAATGTGCTGCACTTCCGGGAATTCCTTGGTCAGCCCTTCCGGCACACGTTGGGTTGGTGAATCATTGGTGACCAAATCCGGAAATTGCTCTTCGATCTTCTTGAGTTGATGAAAGAGCCGGTCGTAATCGTAATCGGTAATAACTGGATCCGATAGCACGTAATAGCGCCAGTCGTGATAGCGAAGCACCTCTTTCAACTCCTCTGCCTTATCAGAGGCAGTACGTTTATCAGCCTGAATATGCTCAACATCCTGAAGAAGCTCATCGGAGCGCTTCTGAAGCTTCTTTTGTTGGTCATCGGTATACATAGACACAAAGGTAAGGTTCTTGAGGAGTGTCAAGACGAGCAAAAGGAATGTCCTTGCCGTTTGAAGATGCCGGAGTCAGGGCAGTCTGATGTCCGCTTGTGCCAGGTATCATTACAATTCGTGGAGAGAAGGCCGAGGAAAAAGGGCTTATCGTTAGACCTGTAAAGAAACTACTGCAATCCTGACGCAAGCCTGCCTGAAGCCCGCCTGGCCTCGCCTCGCCTAAGGCGAGGGCAGTCAGGTATCCACTTGTGCCAGGAAGGTGGCATAAATAGGCTACCCAGCTGTTTTGCTTGTTTGCGACAACTCGTGCAGAAATTCAGGGGCAAAATCCGCTCCATTTTCCCATTCTATCGTCCAGGGGTTGAGATGAAAGTTTTGGAAAACCTCCTTGTCCTTGAGTGGCTCGAAGACTTCACCCCATAAATGTTTGTTTATGAAAGTGGACTTATTTTCTTTAACGGTTTCCGTTGTTCATTAAGTTTCCAGTTTTCCATTCAGGTCGTCATAATGTAAGTCCATTCACTCATAGACCAGTTTTTAGGCACGCTTTGGCATACTGCCTGTTACTGTTCCATCGTAAATGTTGATGACAGCTTCGTGCTCTTGGTATTTGACATGTATGTGAGGAGGATTATGATCACCAAAGAACATATAGATGATGATGCCGTAAAATCGAGAAATCTCTGGCATTGCTTCTCTATTGAAGGAGGCAATATAAGAAGTATTTGGGAATTATGTATTTAATGAGTCTTTGGCATTTATGTAGGGGCGTTCCGAATCGCAAATTCGGAACGGTGAGTCGCCCATTGTGCCTCTTCAAATACATAATTCCCAAGTATTTTATACATTATTTTGGTATCGCCAGCTTGTGCCAGTAAGGTGAGAATGGCTTTCTCGCTTCGCTTAGACATATTCCATGTCTTCTTCAACAAATTCCCAATAGTATGATTTCAGCGCTCGTTTGGAAACCAGGTCCACGCTTCTGCCAAGGATGTTGGCGAGTTCTTGTTCCAGATCAAAGAACTCCCGGCTAATGTCGCCATTGAACTCAACGAGGATGTCGATGTCGCTTTCGGCAGGATTGAAGTCGTTTCGTGTCACCGAACCAAACAGCGCCAGGCGTTCAATGGGGTAACGCTTTTTCAGCTCGGGCAGGTGCCGGGCTAAAGTTGCCTTGATGTCGGCTGGGGTGCTCATGGTAGCTTTGAATCAAATGTAGAAAATTCCGGGAGAATCGGCCTCAATCCCTGTGATCGTGAGATCACCTGCATCTGCACTGCATTCTGCATTGAAACGATTTTTATTGAATTCCGTTGAAATTTTTGCTAGATTCAGTGGTACAATCAATAGGAATCAATCATGATCGACCAGGTTGAAAAAGCCATTCAGCAAATCCGGAGCCTTCCGCCTGAGCAGCAGCGCGAGATTGCAGAACTGATCCAGGCCGAAATTCAATGGGAGAGCACACTTAGTCATTCACAGGATGAACTTGCCAAATTGGCTAAGGAAGCGAAAGACGAACATGAGCAAGGCAAAACCTCCGACAAGCCATGGTGAGCCGGTCTGTGACTACAGATCGCTTTCGAAAAGCATTTGCCAAACTTCCCTCACACGTTCAGGAAAAAGCCCGTAGCACTTACCGGCTTTGGCGTGAAGATCCGCAACATCCCAGCTTACAATTCAAGCAGGTACACGCTTCAGAACCGATTTATTCAGTTAGGATCGGGCTCGGGTACAGAGCGCTTGGCGTACTTCAAAACGATAGGATGATCTGGTTTTGGATCGGCTCGCATGAATCCTATAATGAGATGATAAAGCGGCTGTAAGGTTGGCTGTTTGTTCGATTGAGCTATGATTTTTACCCGTTTTTCGAATTCGTACAATGTCGTGATTACTGCCGTGACGGTGTAGGTAACAGTTCCGGCTATTCAGATACCCGATGAACTGCTTTCGTTTCATTCCAGCTCACATTGAAAGGCCTCCTCGGCAACCAGCTCATGAGAAGAAATCTACTCTGATCGCACATCTTCCAGGTAAAGTGATAGCACGTCTTAAATGTTGGTTTTTAACTTTTGTTGATCGGTGTGACTTCCGGGATTTTCTTGAGTTGGCCGAGCAGGAAGCCGTCTTCTCCTTTTGTGATCACTAACGTCAGTTTCATAATGCTTTTTGGTAACTAACCAGGTTAAGGAAGTTTTGGTTTTTGGGAGCTTGGTTTAGAGAGTGGCTTTTAGCAATGTATCCATCACGTTTGTGTCAATCAAATATCTCTTTGTCATTCACTTCTCATTTCTTGAAGTTCCTTGTCCATTTGCTCCGCTTGTTCATTGGTTAAGCTGCCGGCCAGCGTTTCGGACATGTTCGTTTTTGGACTGGGCGTTTTTTCATCCAACACTTTGATCAGTTGAAGGTCTTCCAGTTCTTCCAGCAACTTCATGGCTTTGTCGTTCAAGACCTTGATATTGACAGTTGTATTCTTTATCGCATTCTTTTATTAGAATCTACAAAAATAAAAAGCCAAAGATTCATTCTCGACTGGAAAAAGGATCAAGTGTCCCTATCAGGGTACTACGGACAGAAGCAGGAAGCCGTTTTGCTTCATTACTGGCGCAGGTGTCCCCCTGTGCCAGCAAGTAGAACGAAATCGGTCATAAACAACACAACAAACCAGCAGATGATACTTCACCATGCCCTATTCCCCCGCCAGCCGGTCGATCTCATTAGCCAGATCGTGGTCCTTCTGGGTTACTTTCCCCTCATCATGGGTGGTAAGTTCAATTTTGACAGTGTTGTAGGCATTGCTCCAATCGGGATGGTGGTCCATCTTTTCAGCAGCTAAAGCCACGCTGCTCATGAAGCCAAATGCTTCTTTGAAGTCCTTGAACTTGAAAGTGCGCTTGAGTTTATTATCTTCTTCTTGCCACATGGTAATCGATTTAAAATTTAAGATGTAAGATTCCTTCACCACCAACAATGTTATTAAATTTTGTACCAACAAAGGAAGGGTAGTGGCGGTGAATCCAAAAACATGAGAGTCATGACATCACTTCGAGTGGCGCTATGACGAAGTCAAAAGCTCCAATCGTATTTGTCAAGAGACGTAATACAAGAACTGAGCAGGTCGATGGAAGCACGGATATCGTCTTTGTTAGCCATCTCAATGACCTGGTGCATGTTCCGCGTGGGGATGGATACAGCACCTGCTATCACCCCTTCCTTGACCATACGTTGAATGCCGCCTGTGTCGGTGCCACCGGCCGTCAGGATTTCCGGCTGCCATTTGATGTCGTTGTCTTTGGCTGTTGCCTTCATGAAATCGATCATGCGGTAGTCGGCAATGGCTGAAGCGTCCATGATTTTAATGCCAACCCCCTCACCGAGCTTGGTGATCTCTTCATCGGGCTTGGCGCCAGGCGTGTCAAACGCGATGGTTGTGTCAAGACCGAAGGCGAAATTGGGGTTGATCGTGTGGCCAGCTACCTGTGCTCCTCGCAGCCCTACTTCCTCTTGTACGGTAAAGACCCCGTAAAAATCGTACTGGATGTCTTGGTCTTTCAGCTCGCGGAGCGTTTCCAGGAGCACATAAACAGAAATTCTGTTGTCGATGGATTTGCTGTTGACGTTATTGCCCATTTCGATCAGCTCGCGCTCACGGGTAACAGGGTTGCCGATTTCAACATATTGTTCCACCTCCTCTTTGCTCATGCCCAGATCGATGAAGAAATCGGATGTTTTGGGAAGCTGTTTCCTTTCCTCGGCTGTCATAACGTGAATGGGCTTGGTGCCCATCACACCTACCAGGTCTTCCTTGCCGTGAACGATAACGCGCTGAGCAGTTAGTGTTTTGGGATCGAACCCTCCGAGTGTGTGAAATTTCAGAAAGCCATTATCATCGATGTGTTTGACACTTTGGTCGCCACTGCCTTTTTTCAGCGCAGTTACATTACCCATATTATCGATGGATACATCATCGGCAATGCCCTCCAGCTCATTAAGGACTAAATTGCGAATGCGTTTTTCATGGCCTGTCGCGCCAGGTGTATCGACAATGTTTTTCAGTAAGTTGATATTCACGCTCATGTCTGAATGAGTTTTGGTCTTTAGGATAGGACAAAGATAGAAATATCCTGCGAGGGGAACGTTTCTCCTTTTAAGCGATCATTCATCACGGTTTTGGCGCCTTCTCCTTTGCTGAGGCGGCACTTTTCTGGATTTGGCAGAAGGCACAAAACGGACAAGCGTTTCTGGTAGTTGATCGCTAAGCTCTTTAACCTTCTTTTCCTCAACTTTTAAATGGCTCACATTCAGCGTGTCGAGCTGGCTCATTTGACCGAATTGTTGAAAAGCGGTTTCAGCATCCAAGGGCAGGTTAAAAGACACATCCAGATAGCTAAGGTTCGGTAAATCATTAAAGGATGAAGGAAGGGACTCGATTTCATTGGCTTTCAGATAGAGTTGCCGGAGGTTTTTTATGTCACCAATACTGTTGGGAAGTGTTGTTAGGAGGTTGTCCTGAACGTTGAGGTAACGCAATTGGTCCATGTCACCAATGCATCGGGGCAAGCTGTCTATCACATTGTCCTGCAGATGCAGTCTTTTGAGGTTGCTTAACCGGCAAATCGAAGAAGGCAATGTGCTGATTTTCAATTTGGGTGGCACAAGAAAATCCCCTTCCATGGAGAGCACTTCGAGGTTGGATAAATCACCGATCCATGAAGGAATAGCCGCAATGTGGTTTTTGTCCAGCTTTAATACTTGAAGCGACTCCATCCCTTTGACGCCAGCCGGGAAATCGCGGAGAAAAAGCCAGCGCGGCAAGGTTGAGCCATCTCAGTTCCGTGAGGTTGCCCATGGATGATGGCAATTTGGGAATTTGGTTCATGCGTTCATTAAGAACGCCATAACCAAGATTAAGGTGGCGTAGCTCCCCCAGGTTCCCGATTGATGAGGGCAAACTTTTGAGAATATTCCCTTTTAGATCGAGATGTTGTAATTGCTGGAGCTGACCGACATTTTGAGGAAGTTCTGTCAACTCGCAACTGCGCACTTTCAGTTTTTTCAGCTTTGGCAAATCAGCCAGAAAGCGAAAAGTAGAATCCATTGGCAAATTAATGTTCCGGCTGATATTTAGCGTGCGGAGTTCTTTCAGTTCACTAAGTGAGGGGGGCAAGTTCTTTAATAGATTACCACTGAGATCAAGTGTTTGCAAATTGGTTAAGGATGAGATAGTGGAAGGAATCGACTCGATTTGCGAAAAACCCATGTCTAATGTTCTGAGCTTGGGTAGGGCTGAAAGCTGTTCCATGGTGCCGGGCAATACCAGGCTCAAATAGTTGTTGGCGTGCAGATCGAGTTCTTCAATGTTGTCCAACAAGACAATACTGTCCGGTAATCTGCGCAATTTGTTACTGCGCAGGGATAAGGTTTGCAGGTTGGCGAGCGTGTCGATGTTGGCGGGAAGATACTTGTAGTCGCTATCTTCAAGGGCAAGGTGGTCTAATTTGCTGAGGCCGCCTGTATAGTGAGCCAGAGTGTCCAGGTTCAGTTGAGGGCATTTGCGGATTGTGAGCTCCTCCAGGTTGGTCAGTTCATCAAAGCGTTTCACGGGCAGGCCCTCCTGACAATTAGCTAAGTGAAGCCGTTTCACTTCTTGCGGTTTCTTCAGCGCTTTCTGCATGTCGCGGAAAACGGTGTCTGTTGGCATTGCGATGACCTCATGATGCAGCGTAACAGATAAAACACATCCAATAAGCAGTAAGCAGAAAAGGAATCGATACATAAAAGAGGTTAGACAGATGATTTTGTTAGCGGAAATGACAGCATGCAATCAATAAGAGTGAATGCATAGTTCAATTGGTAAATAACTTGACAGCTCGCACCTTATTGTTCATTTGACCCTTCCTCTTCATCGGTTTTGCTCACTTGTTGTTCGGGCCGCATTTGGGGAAAGAACAATACATCCTGGATAGAGGGCTGGTTCAGCATCAGCATGACAAGCCGGTCGATGCCAATGCCAAGACCGGCCGTTGGCGGCATGCCGTATTCAAGCGCCCGCAGGAAATCCTCATCCATCATCATGGCTTCTTCATCTCCACTCTCGCCAAGCTTGAGTTAAAAGCAGGGGCGATCAGGTTCGGCTCCACTTTTTCGCTGAAGACCTCATCGATGATCTTGCCCTTATCCATGGTTTGGTCAATCTCTATATCCATGTCTTGAGCAAATGCAAACAATTCGTCCCTGCTTAAAGCGGACACATCTTTGCCGGTAAATTCCTCAATGGCACCGAACATCGTGTAACGCTGCCAGGGGCGCTGAAAGTCGATCTCCTTATCGTCTACAGGCACTTTTGTCGAGCCGTGAATGTCGTAAGCGATCTTTTCCAGCATGGCCTCCGTCAAATCCATCATCCACTGATAGTCCTTGTAGGCCACGTAGAGTTCGAGCATAGTGAACTCGGGATTGTGCGAGCGGTCCATCCCCTCGTTGCGGAAATCCTTGCCAATTTCATAAACGCGCTCGTAGCCACCCGCGATGAGCCGTTTCAGATAGAGCTCATCGGCAATCCGCATGTAGAAGGTGGTATCCAGCGCATTGTGATGCGTGGTAAAAGGCCTTGCTGCTGCACCACCGTAAATGGGCTGCAGGATGGGTGTTTCCACTTCCAGGAAATGCTGCGCGTCCAGGTATTCCCGGATGGACTTGATCAAGCGGGTGCGTTGCACAAAGACATCTCGCACGGAAGGATTGACTGTGAGATCAACGTAGCGTTGCCGGTACCTGAATTGGGGATCGGAGATGGCATCGAAAAGTTGGCCTTCTTTTTCCTTGACAACAGGTAATGGCTTAAGCGATTTGGAAAGCAAGGTCAACTCCTGAACGTGGACCGTTATCTCTTCAGTTTTGGTTTTGAAGACGTCTCCTTTCACTCCAATGTAATCGCCAATATCCAAGAGCTTCTTAAACAGCTTGTTGTAGAGCGTTTTATCTTCTTCCGGGCAGAGCTCATCGCGCTTGAGGTAGAGTTGAATGGTCCCTTCGCTGTCCTGTAAAACAGCGAAAGATGCTTTGCCCATGACGCGTTTGCCCATCAACCGGCCTGCAATGCTTACTTCACGGCCTTCCTGGTAGTTGGCCTTAATATCCTGTGATGTGGCACTCGTCTCAAAAGTGTCGGGCGGATAGGGGTCGATCCCCAAGTCGCGTATTTGTTGCAAAGACTCGCGCCTTACCTTTTCCTGTTCGCTCAATGCCATTCTGTTAATTCAAGATTTAGTATATAAAATGGAAGATAGAAATGTTGTACTTAGAATAGATAGACGAATCGTTAAAAAGACGCACTTCATCTTATATTTTAAATTTTATATTTTATTTCGCCAGAAGCACCTTCCAAGCATCATCAACCTTCCCTTGTTCAATCAATTGTTGCGCGTAAGTGTGGATTTCCTCCTGGTTGTCTCTGTTTTGATCGAGGAATGCGCTCACTTCGCTGCCATTTTGCAAAAATTCGTTGATCTCTTCTTGAGAGGGAAGGTTATCAACGCCTCCAAGAATACCGAGGTCATTGCCCGTTAATACCTTACTGTTACGGATGTGGTCCGGCAATTGATCAATGCCAATCCCTTGCGCTGATGGTTTGGGTACCTGGAATAATGCCTCGTCAAAAGCCTTGGCATAATAGCTTCCGCCCATACGCCCTACAAGCCGAATTTTGTTGGGGTCGATTTTCCCATCATCGCCCAACACGCTGTCGTTAACGTGCATCAGCAATATCTCAGCAATAATGAGGTTGGCCGCTGTTCCTCCGGAGCCGGTTTCAACAACCTGGTTCACCTTGCATTCCATCTGTACGGGCGATTCTTTGACCCTGTAGGGTGTTACCCGCTCAGAAGCCACAGGCGTAAAACCGGCTTTGTCGAACTCGTTGACATCTTCAGGATATTCTGCACTTGCTAAATTCATTTGTTGCACCATCGGATAGGTCACAACATTGATAACCGTTTCTTTGATGTCGTAGACGTTATTGAGCGAATGTTTGGTTTGATTGGTCCGGCCACTACGGGTTGGGGAGAACACAAGAATGGGCGGATTGGCGCCAAAAGCATTGAAAAAACTGAAAGGGGCCAGGTTGGGTTGACCGTTGGCGTTCAGCGTACTTGCAAAAGCGATGGGACGGGGAGCAACTGCTCCTACCAGCATACCGTAAAGCTCGCGGACGTGGAATTCTTGCGGATCGATTATCATGAGCTGTAAGCTTTAGCCGTTACCTGTCAGGTTCTACCCTTTTTCTTTTCCAGTATGGAATAAGTCATGTCCTCTTGGAGGATGGTGTTGTGCAGCTTGCCCAGGCCATTGACTTCCAAATCCACCACATCACCATCTTGCAGCCATTGAGGATTGTAATTTGGGTCTTTTCGCTTGCCGGTACCGTTCAGTTCCAGGAAGCACCCGGTGCCCACCGTTCCGGAGCCAATGATTTCACCCGGGAACAAATCCACCCCATAGGAACACCGTTCAATGATCTCGGCAAACGTCCATTCCATATCGGCCATCGTGCCTCTGGATACTTCCTCGCCATTGACAGTGGCTGTCATAGTGAGGTTGTAGTTGGTACCTTCGTGGTTATCTTTGGCTTCAACCAC
>PXTV01000045.1:11260-19103 GCA_003022985.1 Bacteroidetes bacterium SW_11_45_7
CAAAATCCTTTCCTTTTGCGGGCCCGAGGTTGAGTTTCATCTCTTCCGATTGTAATTGCCGTGCACTCAAATCATTCATAACGCAAAAGCCGGCAATGTGTTGATCGGCCTCCTCTGCCCGGATATTACGCCCTTCTTTTCCGATAACAGCACCCACTTCCAATTCAAAATCCAGTTTTTCCATGTGATCAGGCATGCAGTAGATGTTGCCCGGCCCCTGGACAGAATTGGCATTGGAAAAATAAAAGACGGGAAATTGGTAGAATTCGGGGATCATTTCCTTGTTTCTATTCAAACGGGCCGTTTCCACATGTTCGCGAAACGCATAAGCATCGCGGAACGATACGGGATGAGGAACCGGTGAAAGAAGTGTGAGGTTATCAACCGGCTGTGATTGCTCGGAATAGAGGTTGGGTTGCATTGAAATGTTACGGGCATATTCTTTCAGCCGGTTCATGATATCAGGTCCCTCCCAAAGAAACTCGAGCATGTTGTCAGGAAACTCATTGTCCATTTGATGGACATCGTAAACTTTCTCATCCATCAATAAACCGAGGCGATCTTCTTCGCCTTGTATGTAAGATACCAGCTTCACAATTGGCGCACTTTGTGCGGGCAAAGGTAGAGAATTTTGGAGAGTCGATAAACGGGCACAAAGGGAGGCCCGCTGATTGTAAGATGCACAATTTGATGATTGGGTAGCTGAGCCGATACGATTTGTTAATGGTACGCAAGGACATAAAAAAACCGCCCTTAATGGGACGGTCTTTCTATTGGACTGAATGCCTCTTATGGGCATTAGCGGAACAGGGTGGCGCCTGCCTTAGCCGGAGACATGAGGTCTTGTGTCTTGTCAGCGGCAACTTTATCACCATCCCGCAGGACTTTTACTTCCGCCTTTTGGCCATCTTCTTCAGGCGTAGCAGATAGGTAAAAGAACTGGTTCAGCTCGCCTGTGAAGGCATAGTCCCATTGCCCGTCCACTTTCTTATGGATAGATTCACCTTTTTCGTTTTTGTAACTGATCTCGCAGGATTCACATTTGACCTTGTACTTGATTTCGCAGGAGCTCTTGGCAGGCTCCTTCAATTTGAAATTGTAAAACAGGCCTGCGCCAACTACTACGACTGCAATAACAATAATGGTAATTTTGTTCATAAACGCTCCTTTTTTGGTTAATGAAATCGAAGTGTAATGTGAGCTCATGCTCGTACGTTAGTTTCTCAAGCATGTTACAGGAATCGATAGTGCTATTGCCTGTAATACTGACGAGTAACTACTTTTTGTAACTGGCGCTCGATAATCATTTCGGCAAGGATGTCCGGTACCTCATCTGGTTGATAGGAGGCAAGGGTGTCTGCCACTTTTGTTTCATCCACATCGATCCGGTAAAGGAGGTTCAGGAGATATTCATAATGTGAAGAAAGCAAATGGCGAATCCGCTCAGCGATCGTGCGTTTGAGCTCATCATAAGAGGATGTTAGGTCTTTTTGCTCCACATCAGGGTCAATATCCAACTCGCGAAGCAAAATTACCTTTGTCTCTTGAAGGGCTGGCTGTTGGTTTTGAGCGGAATTGCTCATAATAGTGGTGAATTTATCACTTATCAATCACATTGTTTTTTCCATAACGCCCATGCCGTAAAGCGCAAAATCGTACTTGACAGGATCATCCGGATCGCACTGGCGCAGATGTTCGGTGAGCTCGCTTACTGCTTTCCAGTCCCGCGTTTTTCTGGTTACTAACCCGAGTGACCGCGCTACTCGTTCCACATGCACATCGAGGGGGCAGAATAAATCCGAAGGCTGAAGCCGTTGCCAAATGCCAAAATCAACACCCCGCTCATCCCTTCTTACCATCCAGCGTAAAAACATATTGAGTCGTTTACAGGTAGAATCCTTCTCCGGGCTGGCGATGTGCTTTTTGGTACGATCGGGCGATTCTTCTAATGAGAAAAACAGATGCCTGAAACCGGTGAGGCCTGCTTCGATCAATGGCTGGCCATTGTTTGGCGGATGGATAAACGCTTCTTCAAGCGAGTTGTGATGATGGTAAAAGTACTGAAAAAAGCGCAGGAAGTAGAGCAGGTCTGTGGGATGGAATGTGCGGTGCTTAAAGGAAAGCATGCGTTTCAGATCGGTTTCTTCGTGGTGATACACGAACTCGTAAGGTGTTCCATCCATCAAATGGATCAGCTCCTGGCATTTGGCGAGAATCGTTTTCCGCTGCCCCCAGGCAAAAACTGCTGCAAACAACCCCATGATTTCGATGTCCTGTTTCCTGGTAAATTGATGAGGAATGCTGATGGGGTCATCTTCAATGAAATCAGGATGGTTATAGAAATCGTGCTTTTCGTCAAGCAGGGCTTGTATATCCAATTGCTCGAAACTCCTTTTTGCTTACAACCCTTGACATTGATGATCAATTCCCTCTAAAAATAATAAATGACTGTAACGCAGGATAAGGGGAGCGAATGATTCAGTTATTGAAGAGGGGTTCCCCGAGTATTGGTGGTTCCTTACAATGTTGAAAGCGCATTTGCAAGGTACTGTTCCAGGTCTTCGGCATCCTCTATCCCCACACTTAACCGAATCAATGTATCCGTTAGACCCGATTTTTCGCGCTCTTCTTTGGGAATGGACGCATGCGTCATAGTGGCCGGGTGGCCAACAAGCGATTCCACGCCACCCAATGATTCAGCGAGTGAAAAGAGCTTAGTTGAGGTCATCACCTTCTTCGCATCCTCCATGCTGCCACTTTTCAGGTCAAAAGCTACCATGCCGCCAAAATCGTGCATTTGCTTAGCAGCAATGTCGTAGCCTTCATGATCGGTAAAACCCGGCCAGTAGACATTGCTGATGGCGGGTTGTTGGCGCAGAAAGTGCGCAATTTTTTGGGCATTGGTGCAGTGCCGTTCCATACGCACATGCAGGGTTTTAACGCCCCGCAATGCCAGAAAGCAGTCATTAGGGCCCGGCACTGCTCCCGTGCTGTTCTGGATGAAATAGACTTGCTCGGCTAAGTCCTCGTTGTTCGTGACAACCAAACCTAAAACCACATCGGAGTGACCACCCAGATATTTTGTGGCTGAGTGGGTGACCATATCAACACCCATATCGAGTGGCTTTTGGAGGTAAGGCGTGGCAAACGTGTTGTCTACTACCGTTGTGATTCCTCTTTCCTGCCCGAGCTGAGCAACTTTCTCGATATCGATGACGTGCAACATGGGGTTGGTAGGCGTCTCCATCCAGATGAGCTTTGTCTTATCACTGATGGCTTTTTCAACAGAGTCTGCATCCTTCATGGAGATAAACTTGAAATGGATGCCGAACTTTTCAAAGACTTGTCGGAACAAGCGGTACGTTCCCCCGTAGAGATCGTTGGTTGATATGACTTCATCTCCCGGGTTGAGCATCTTTACAATGGCATCGATAGCCGATAATCCACTGCTGAAAGCGATGCCCTTATCGGCATTTTCAAGAGCAGCTATGTTGTTTTCAAGCACCTCGCGTGTCGGGTTCTGCGAGCGGGCATATTCGTACCCCTTGTGCTGGCCAGGCGCTTGCTGTACATAAGTTGAGGTCTGATAAATGGGCGTCATGATGGCACCGCTCATGGGATCGGGCTTAATGCCTGCGTGAATTGCTTTTGTGCCTGTTTTATGGTCTTTGGCCATGGTGTTTTCTTAGGAGTCAAAAAAATGAATTCGGCACTGATCCGTGCCGAATAATAAGAACTGTCTGATAATTGAGTATCAACTAACAGCTAATGGCTCAAAGCTAATAACTACCGAAACCGGTGCACGATCAGCCCGCTGCGTAATTTTGGCTCAAACCAAGTTGACTTGGGCGGCATGATTTTGTTGGCATCGGATATCTCGATCAGTTGCTGACCCGTAACAGGATAGAGGGCGAAAGCCACAGCCATCTCACCGTTTGCCACCCGCTTCTCCAGTTCCTCGAGCCCACGAATACCGCCTACAAAATCGATGCGGTCATCGGTGCGCGGATCGGAAATACCCAGAATATTATTCATGACATTATTCTGTAAGATCGATACATCGAGTCGCTCCACAGGATCATTGTCATCGAATGTGCCTTCTTTAGCTTCCAGCAAGTACCAGTTTTTATCCAGGAACATGCCGAATTCGTGGGGCTTCTTAGGTCGGTAAGGAATACGGCCGAGCTCCTCAACTTCGAACGTTTCCTCTAACTTGCTGATCAAATCATCCTTTTCCAGTCCGTTCAGATCCTTGACAACACGGTTGTAATCAAAAACATTTAGTTGTCCTGCCGGGAACAGTACAGTAAGAAAGTAGTTGAAATCCTCAGTGCCATCGTAGTTGGGTTGTTCTTCTCGTAACTCTTTGCCAACCTTGGCAGAAGAAGCAGCTCTGTGATGGCCGTCCGCAATGTAAGTCCCGGGCACTTCTTTTTCAAAAAGCTCTGTAATCTCCTTGATCAGTTGCTCATCATCAATGACCCATAACGTGTGCTGAACACCGTCATCTGCAGTGAAGTCGTTTTCGGGTGTATTGTTTTCAGCATAGTATTGGATTTTTTGGTCGATGCTGGGTTCATCGGGGTATGTTAGAAAAACCGGACCCGAATGGATACCGGAAGTTTTCATGTGGTTGATGCGATCCCGCTCTTTTTCTTTACGTGTGTATTCGTGCTTTTTGATGGAGTCATTGAAGTAGTCATCAATAGCGGAAGCAGCTACTAAACCTGTTTGTTCATATTGGTCCATCTTTTGCCGATAGATATACAGGCACTTTTGTTCATCCTGCCGTAAAATGCCTTTATCAAGAAACTTGTCGAAGTTTTCCTTGGCTTTGTTGTAAACGTCATTGCTGTATGGGTCTGTGTCGGGAGGCAGATCGATTTCCGGCTTAATGATATGAAGGAATGAAAGATCATTTCCTTTTGCTTCTTCCCGCGCTTCTTGGGAATCTAATACATCATAAGGTTGGGAAGCTACTTTCGCTGCATATTCTTTAGCGGGGCGAACACCTTTGAACGCTTTAATCTTAACCATATCGTCTTCTTTTTTACATGATTGAAATAACTGAACTAAAGTGCATTTTTCCGTATAAGTGATCATCAACAATTAATGGCGGGCAGATGTGCTGTTCTGTCGGCAATTTATCTACAGATAACAAAGGGCAAAGCTATTCAACTACTCAAAGAATTGGATAACTTTCTGAGCAATTTCCCAACCCACGCGTTGTTGAGCTTCTTTGGTTGAGGCCCCGATATGAGGTGTTAAAGATATTTGGGGGTGATGCAGGAGCTTTGGGTCAGGGGTTGGTTCATTTTCGTAAACATCCAATCCTGCTGCACCCACCTTGCCGCTGTCGAGCGCTTCTATCAGGTCGTCTTCTTTGATGACTCCGCCACGCGATGTGTTAATGATGGTAACTCCATCTTTCATTTTGTTGAACCGTTCTCGAAAAAGTACAGGGGGATCACCGGGGCTATAGGGGACATGAATTGTGATGATATCGCTATCGGTAAGAAGTTTGCCAAACGCGGCAGTTTCCATGTCGATGGCTATGCTGGCATTCTTAACCTTGAAAAAGTCCACGAAGATCTTGACGGTCTCGGCATGTAATTTAAAAGGCAGCACATTCATTCCTAAACCTAAGCCCATCCGCGCAACACATTGGCCAATACGGCCAAACCCGATAACGCCAAGGGTTTTCCCCCGCAATTCCAATCCGTTTGAGAAACTCTTTTTCAATCCCTTGAAATTGCTTTCAGCTTCATCAGGCATTTGGCGGTTGGCATGATAAAGGTTGCGAGCAATGGAGAAAGCATGAGCAAAAACCAATTCGGCCACACTCTCTGAGGCAGCCGCAGGCGTGTTCACTACTTCAATCCCTTTGCTTTTAGCGTAATCCACATCAATATTGTCCATTCCCGTGCCGGCACGTCCAATAAACTTGAGATTCGGGCAAGCATCGATGATATCTCGCCCGATTTTGGTGGCACTTCTAACAATGATACCGTCATAATCCTGTAAGGCACCGGCCAATTGTTCTTGACGTACCTTCTCGGAGTTGACTTCGATTCCCGCTTCCTGAAGTTTTGCTAAAGCATCTTTAGCTAACCCATCATTTACTAATATGCGAGCCATTTATTGAATATTGTATTTTAAGAAGGGCTTGAAAAAATAAAGGAACTATCACTTCCAACAACCCAACACGTAGATAACAACTGTCAAGTATAAACCTTCCAAGAGCTGTCACTTCTTCAATGGGCAGTGCATTGTAGAGAGAAGCCCTGAACCCGCCAACAGAACGGTGACCTTTTAGTCCGCTAAAGCCTTCCTGTTCAGCTTCCTTCAAGAATGTTGCTTCAAGGCCGGGCTCGTTGATAACGAACGTAGCATTCATATACGAGCGATCGTCTTGATGGGCAACACCTTTGAATAATGGATTCTTGTCAATTTCCTCGTAAAGTGTTGCCGCCTTTTGCTTATTCGTCTCTTCCATCGCTTTAATACCGCCATTGTCCCGGAGCCACTGTAGGGTGAGATAACATACGTAAATCGCAAAGACAGGGGGTGTGTTAAAAGCTGATCCCTTGTCAATATGTGTTTGATAATCGAGCATCGTGGGAATGTCCCTTTTAACCCGGTTGCCGATGTCTTTTTTGGTAATGACTAACGTGACTCCGGCTGGCCCCAGATTCTTCTGCGCTCCTGCATAGATTAAATCGAACTCTGATGGATCGATTCTCCTGCTGAACAGGTCGGATGACATATCTGCAACAAGGGGAATATAAGTGTTTGGTTCTTGGTGAAACTGCGTCCCGTAAATGGTGTTATTGGTGGTTATATGCAAATACTGACTTTTGTCAGAAATGGTGTAATCTTTCGGAATATAGGTGTAACCATCATCTTCAGAAGAGGCAACAACATTCACATTGCCGAAAAATTTTGCTTCTTTGATCGCCTTATTAGCCCAGGAGCCAGTATCTATGTAGGAGGCAGTTTTACCATCATCCAACAAATTGTAGGGGACCATGCAAAATTGCATGCTCGCCCCTCCTTGTAAGAACAACACATCGTATTCATTGGGCACCCCTAATAAGTCCTTGACCATTTGGCGCGATTCTTCGAGGATTTTTTCAAATTCCTTCCCGCGATGAGAAATTGTTAATAGGGACATGTCTGAACCATCGTATTCCACAACGCTCTCAGAGGCCCTCTGGAGCACTTCATCGGGCAGAATAGCTGGTCCTGCGTTAAATATATGTTTCTTCATAAGGCAAAAAAAGATTTTTTTAAGTAGACGGTTGTGTTATTGTTTTCTTATTATTACCTTTGCAATCCTCACAATGAGAAAATGTTCTTTTGACAATAGCTTTCAAAGCTAACAACGAAATTTTTTCAAAGCAAAAGAACGCAACTAGTTTAACACTCGCATCCGCTCTCTTAAGGGTGGATTAAGTTCTTGGTTAAATTAAGGCTACTTAAGGAGAAAAGTAATCGATTTCTTTTCTTCACATTAAGCGTAACTAGATATTCATTTTTTTAGGGCTACGGTTTGGATTTTCAATTCCAATCTTTTACCTTTGTAAGTCCTTCTCAATAAGAAGGGTTCTTACGATCAAGCAAACGTTCTTTGAAGTACTGGTAAGAAGCATCGCATCATTAGTTAGTAAGTAACTCTTGCTTGAGATCAATTATCTTTCTACAATGGAGAGTTTGATCCTGGCTCAGGATGAACGCTAGCGGCAGGCTTAATACATGCAAGTCGAACGGCAGCAGGTCCCTCCGGGGATGCTGGGGAGTGGCGGACGGGTGAGTAACGCGTACGCAATTTTCCCCTAACCAG
>PXTV01000046.1 GCA_003022985.1 Bacteroidetes bacterium SW_11_45_7
GAACACCACTCCTGTCCAGAATGATGATACCGCCTCCGGCCTTGATGCTGGTATTTATACAGTAACCGTAACGGACAGTCTTACCTGCTCAGCAGAGGATTCAATAGAAGTTACAGAACCCCCTGCCATTTCCCTTACAACGGATTCCTCAGACGTCATTTGTAACGGACAGAGCAATGGGTCCGCTACTGTTAATGCCACAGGAGGAAATGGGAATTTCACGTATGCATGGAACACCTCTCCTCCTCAATCATCAGCTACTGCGAGTGGCCTGAGTGCCGGCACATACAAAGTCACCGTTACCGACAACCAAAACTGCCGGGACAGTACAGTGGTACAAGTTAATGAGCCACCCCAACTCACAGCTGTCACCGATTCTATCCCGGTTCGTTGTCACAATCAAAATAGTGGTACAGCCTGGGTGATACCTAATGGTGGAAATGGCGGCTATACTTACCAATGGGATGATCCTTCCCAACAAACCTCTGATACGGCCACTAATCTGATAGCAGGCAGCTATTCTGTGGCAGTGAGCGACAGTCTCGGATGCAATGTCATAAAGTCCGTCAATCTGCCGGAGCCCGCTCCCCTTGCATTACCTGCTGATACCACACCGGTAACCTGCCATGAAGAAAGTAATGGAAGTGCCAGTGTAACGCCCACAGGTGGTAATGGCGGCTACTCCTATAATTGGAACACGACACCTGTACAGAACACATCTACTGCAAATGGCCTGTCAACGGGAAGTTATACGGTAACAGTCTCGGACAGTAAAAATTGTACGGATAGTACAACCGTCTTTGTTCCTGAACCATCTCCTTTGACCCTTACGCTTGACAGTTCCCGTGTTAGCTGTAACGGGGGCGCTGATGGACAAGCATCAGCTTATGCAAGCGGAGGGAATGGAAGTTATACATATGAGTGGGGTACGTCACCAACAACTTATGGCTCCTCATTGACAAATTTATTTGCCGGAATTTATCAAGTCACAGTAACCGATCTTAAAAATTGCTCCATCACCGATTCTGTAACAATTGAAGAACCACCTGAGCTCGAGGTCAGCACCGAAACAACACCTACAGTTTGCCAAGGTGATCAAAACGGGACCATAAGTGCTGTTCCAACAGGAGGAAACGGCAACTACAGTTACGAATGGCAAACGAACCCGCCCCAAACTGATTCGGTTGCTACAGGTCTTGGCGCTGGCACCTACAATGTTGTGGTATCTGATGCTGAAGGATGTATTGCAAGTGCTTCAGGTACCATCACTGAACCTGATCGCCTGGTCATTTCAACCGGCAAAAAAGAACCATCTTGTTTTAATAGTACAGACGGAAAAGCTTGGGCAGAAGCTGAAGGAGGCGTTGGGAATTACAATTACGAATGGAGCATAGATGGCAATAATGATGCCAGCGCTATAAGTGGTAGACCAGCGGGGCTATATTCTGTTACTATTAGCGATGAACGCGGCTGCACAAAAACAAAATCCATTGTGCTCAATCAGCCGGATCCTGTGAACGTATCTGTGGACCCCGAATATGCTGAATTGTATTATGGTGAAGACATTCGCTTACAAGCCACGCCTTCCGCTAATGCAGAAAGGCCGGTCAATTACAGCTGGCAACCCTCTGACAGCTTAAGTTGCATCAACTGCCAAACACCCATTACCAACCCATTAGATTCCACGTCTTATCAAGTAATTATGACTGACAAGAGGGGATGCGTTGACACAGCTACCAGTAAAATAGCTGTCAACCAATACGAAAAAGTACTCTTTACGCCCAATGCTTTCTCTCCTAATCAAGACGAGATCAATGATAAGTTCCGTCTTTACGCAAAAGGTATTGATGAATATAACTTAAAGGTGTTTAACCGCTGGGGCGAATTGCTTTTTGAGACAGACGATATTACTGATGGATGGGATGGCACGAAAAATGGCAAGCCTCTACAACCTGCCGTTTATGTTTATTCGGCCCGGATTCAATATAAGGATGGTAATACGGAAACCAGAGAGGGAAGTGTTACATTGATCCGTTGATAACAAGTGGGTCAATAAAATTCTCCACAACTTAACTCATTCAATCTTTCTTATCACTAATAATGTTGGAGTTTAATTGATAACTTTTTCTTCTGGCCTTTTTCAACCTGAAATTTCGCATTATCGAACTTCGGTGGACTAAAGGTGGCTGAGGCATTGTTCGAAAAGCCAAAACCTTCCTGAGGTATTCCTACAAAATTTTGGTCAATTTCATCGTTTTCATTCTCATCGTGATGAACTGAAAGAGCGTAACTGCCGGGTTCAATACTATCCATTTGAACGCTAACTTTTTTGCTTTCAACTTCAACAATACGAGCCGCATACGTGCGATCTTTTTCAGGAAAATCTTCGGCTTTGTTATAGAGGCCAAAAAGTAGCTGTCCTTTCGTTGATTTCAAATTGGTAATTGTGATCTCGATCGTGCCCAATTTATCAATTTGAGAATTGGTGTCGGTATCATCGGAAGATGAGTTGGTATTGTTATTAGAAGAAACGGATGATGAATCATTGGCATTTTGATCCTCAGTAGCATTTAGACGGTCATCTTTTTCACAACTTAGAAAAATAAAAGCCAGAAAAACCATAACCAGATTCCATGTGAGCCTCATACGATTTCTATTCTTGGGTTTTAAACTTAACGTTACACACTGCTAATCAACAATTCACAGGAAACATCGTTTAGTAAATTCCAAAAAAGAATAGAAAAATCGGGTTAGGCAACTCCTAAATAACTAAAAATTTATTTTTGGCCGGATTGATTTTCTGTTTTCCCTTCATGTAGCCCCTCCAGAGTCACATATCAAGAGGCATCCGACCAAAAAAGAGTGTACAACAATTGAAGCTCATTAAGTATTGTCTGAACGCCTACTACCACAAAAAATTACCACTTTCATCGTATATTGCCGGCCCTTCGCCTTTTCGCTACCTTTGAAGCTTCTTTTCCCTAAAATTATGAATTATGTCATATAGATTCATCCCATTATGTTTGCTGATTTCACTGAACGTATTCATTGCCAATAGCCAATCCATCGATGTTGAAAAGTTCGAGGGGTTGTCGAGCCGGAGCATAGGGCCTGCAGGTATGAGTGGCCGTGTCACCTCTATCGATGTGGTTCGTGATCAACCTGATGTTATTTTCATAGGTACAGCATCTGGCGGTGTTTGGAAGTCCGAAAGCGGTGGCATTCATTGGAAGCCGGTATTCGATGATGAGCCCGTTCAGGCAATTGGGGCAGTGGCCATTGACCAAAACAACCCGAGTGTGGTTTGGGCAGGTACAGGTGAGGGCAATCCGCGCAACTCCGTTAGCTGTGGTGAAGGGATTTTCAAAAGTTTGGATGGCGGGCGTACGTGGGAACACATGGGCCTGGACAAGACAAGGGCTATTCACCGGATCATCATCCATCCCAATAACCCTGACATTGTCTATGCGGCTGCACTCGGTTCTCCATGGGGGCCTAATCAAGAAAGGGGCGTTTACAAGACCAGAGATGGTGGCCAGAACTGGGATCAAATTCTTCACCTGGATGATACAACAGGTTGTGCCGATCTTGTTATGGACCCATCAAACCCCAACAAATTGTTCGCAGCCATGTGGGAATACCACCGGCAACCCTGGTTCTTCACATCAGGTGGCAACAGTACCGGGCTTTACATGACACATGACGGTGGCGACAACTGGAAAGAACGTACCCACAAGCATGGCTTGCCTGAGGGCAAAAAAGGGCGCATGGGGCTTGCCATTGCAAGAAGCAACCCCGATCGCGTTTATGCCCTTGTTGAATCGGAGAATACAGCACTGTACAGGTCGGATAATGGCGGTTTCCAGTGGCAAAAGGTAAACGATAAGAATGTGGGAAATCGTCCTTTCTACTATGCTGATATCCGGGTTGACCCCCAAAATGAGAACCGGGTTTATAATCTTCACTCCACCATGACCATTAGCGAGGATGGCGGCAAAAGCTTCAAGTCATTTCTTCCCTATTCGGAGATCCACCCGGACCATCACGCCTTTTACATTCATCCCGATGACCCGGATTTTCTGATTGATGGAAATGATGGCGGCCTTGCCATATCCCACGATAGAGGCGAAAGCTGGAAGATTGTTCGCAATCTCCCGTTGGGCCAGTTTTACCACATCAACTACGATATGGATACGCCCTACAACGTCTATGGCGGCATGCAGGATAACGGATCGTGGATCGGGCCGGAACGGGTCTGGCAGCGAGGCGGCATCCGCAACCATCACTGGCAAGAGCTTCTTTTTGGCGATGGTTTTGATGTGGTGCCCCATCCCGCTAATGACCGCTACGGCTTTGCCATGTACCAGGGCGGGAACGTGTACCGCTACGATCGCCAAACCGGCAACAGGGAATACGTCCAGCCGCAAACCCCCGGTGATGATGAGCTGCGGTTCAACTGGAATGCAGCTATCTCAGAAGACCCTTTCCGGGACAGTACCATCTACTTTGGCAGCCAGTACGTGCACAAAAGCACGAACAATGGCCTGAGCTGGGAAACCATCTCGCCTGATTTAACTACGGACGATAGCACCAAACAAAGGCAGGCAGAGAGTGGTGGCCTTACCATAGACGCCACGCGTGCTGAAAACTTTATAACGATTGTCACCATTGCTCCCGGTCCACTGGATGATGAAGTGATCTGGGCCGGTACGGATGATGGCAACATCCAGCTCACGCAAAACGATGGTGAAACCTGGACGAACTTAGCCGGCAACATTGAGGAAATGCCCGATGGCGCCTGGGTCCAGCAAATCATCGCCTCAGAGCACGATAAGAGAACAGCTTTTGCTGTTGTCAACGACTACAGGCGCAACAACTGGGCGCCCTATCTTTTCAAAACCACTGACTTTGGCAAAAGCTGGGAACGCATTGTCGATAACGAGGACGTGCGGGGCCATTCCTATACGGTTGCACAGGACCCT
>PXTV01000047.1:0-4613 GCA_003022985.1 Bacteroidetes bacterium SW_11_45_7
TTCAGCCAGGGCCACGCAAGCTCCCACTTGTAATGGAGGAACTCGAATCCTACCCAGTAGACAATTAGCGAGATATAGCCGGGCTGAGCTCCCAACAAGCGTTTCGTGCGGAAATAAAGCAGGTAGGGAATGCACATCACCAATGAATTGGTGACAATGGCAAAGATGGCCCCTCCCGGACTAGCATTCCATATCCACCAGGTGGTGAGCGCATTCCAGGTAAGGAAAAAGAGAAAGCCGACCCCGAACAATTGCCATCCGGTTGGAGGCAAAGCCCTTTTCTGAAGCTCGTCCTCAACAACTAATAAAGGGACAAAACCGATGAAAAGGCATATAAAAGCAGGAGATGGCGGCCACCCTGCCCACATTAAAAACCCACCTGTAACCGAAAGGCCCGCAAGTTGAGAAATGGAAAGGCGGGGATTACTCATTGATTTGACGCTTTTTGCCCCCGCTTTTGATGGTCCTTCCCTTCCATAACTAGCACGAATTCCCCCTTGATGCTATCTTTTTGCTCAAAGGTTTGGACAACCTCTTGAATGGTACCACTTATGTATTCCTCGTAAACTTTTGTGAGCTCTCTTGCAACAGTTACTTTCCGCTCTTTTCCTGCATACTCAGCGAGCCGGGAGAGGAGTTTGAGCAGCCGGTGGGGCGATTCGTACAAAACAACTGTCCGGTCTTCTTCGGCAAGCAAATTGATGCGTTTAGTGCGCCCCTTTTTGTGGGGCAGGAATCCCTCAAAGACAAATCGATCGCTCGGCAGGCCCGAGGCGATCAAAGCAGGCAGAAGGGCGTCTGCCCCGGGAAGGCATTCAACAGGTATTCCCTCTTTGCGGCATTCTCTAACCAGCAAAAAACCCGGGTCGGATAAGCCGGGTGTGCCGGCATCTGATACGAGCCCTATGTTGGCTCCGTCTTTTAATTGCTCAATGATGGTAGTTGTTTTCTTATGTTCGTTGTGTTGATGGTAAGCGGAGAGCCTTTGGTCGATGTTGTAATGGTCAAAAAGCCGTTTGCTGATACGGGTGTCCTCAGCCAGCACAAAGTCCACTTCATGCAATTTCCTTACAGCCCTGTAGGTAATGTCTTCCAGGTTACCGATGGGCGTGGGGATGACGGTCAGTTGGGGCATAATCGATTTTAGCCCTTAGCTCTTGATTGTTAGCAAAAAAGCTGACAATGAGTAACTGGAATTTCAAATCTTAAATCTTAAATCTTAAATCTTAAATCTTAAATCTTAAATCTTAAATCTTATATCTTAAATCTCAAATCTTAAATCTCAAATCTTAAATCTTAAATCTTAAATCTTATATCTTATATCTTATATCTTATATCTTAAATCTCAAATCTTAAATCTTAAATCTTAAATCTCAAATCTCAAATCTCAAATCTCAAATCTTTCACACTCACTCCTCCACTTCTTTTACCATGTATTGATAGGACTCGATGACAGGATTGGCCAGTAGTTTTTTACAAGCGAGCTCGGTCTTTTCCTCAGCTTCTTGCTTATTCGAAGCATCGTTAAATTGTAATGTGATGTGCTTACCTACCCGAACATCTTCTACATTCTGGATGTCGAGCTTTTTAAGCCCCGAGTTGACAGCTTTCCCCTGCGGATCGAGCAGTTCCTTCAGCGGCATGATGTCGATTTCAGCGATATAGTACGTCATTTTTGCTGTACGTTCTGAATAATGGATAAGATCAGATAAAACAGGATTGCTACCGGAATCCCTGCAAATCTCAGAAATATTAAAGCAATTACCGAGCCGGCAATCAAGATGTATTTGTATTCATTGCCCTGCCATTTCACGTGTTGGAATTTGATCCCCATCAAGGGCCATTCAGCAATCATCAGAAGACCTCCTGTTATTGTGGTCCCATATAGTGTCCAGGGGTTTAAGATGATCGATGAAAGCGCATTGAAACTACTGTATTCGAGAATAAGGGGAAGCGAAATCACAAATAACGCTGCAGAAGGGGAGGGCAGACCGATGAAACTTTTGGTCTGCCGGGTATCCACGTTGAATTTGCCGAGGCGGTAACCCGCTGCCAGTGTGAAAAGAAAAGCGGGCGCCAGAAAAAGATACCGAAAGTTTGAGTACAATGATACAAATGTGTCAGAATGGTTCACAGTTGTTGCATACGTTTGCGATAACAGGGAAAACAGGATCAGGCCGGGGACTACGCCAAATGTCACCACATCCGATAGGGAATCCAGCTCCCCGCCCAATGAAGTGCTGATCCCTAACATCCTTGCCACAAGCCCATCGATAAAGTCGAAAAAAGCACCGGCAAGCACGAAGAACGCTGCATAATGGAGCTGGCCCTGAATCACCATCGTGATGGCAAGGCAACCACAGAACAGGTTAAGGAGGGTGACGATATTGGCTAAGTGCTGGCGAATAGTTTTGATAGTTTATGCTACAAGAATGATGATAGGAAATGAAAAGGCCTAACTCGTTTTGCAAAGTGTTTAGTTGTTGGCGTTCATCAATTCCTCAATTTCCTCTGCTTCTACAGGAATATCTTTAGCCAGATCTTGTACACCATTATCTGTTACAATGACGTCATTCTCAATCCTTACGCCAATTTTTTCATCGCGGAGATAAATCCCCGGCTCAACTGTAAAAGCCATGCCTGCTTGTATGGGCTCGTACCTGTTGCCGATATCGTGTGTATCCAAACCGATAAAGTGAGATGTGCCGTGCATGAAGTATTTTCTATAGAGCGGATTATTGGGATCCTGGTTGTCGATATCTTTTTGGGAAAGGATGCCTAACTGCACCAATTCCTTTTCCACAAGTTTGCCAACTTCCTGGTTGTATTCACTCAGAACAGTGCCTGGCGTCAGTATTTGCATGGCTTCTTTCATCACCTTCAACACAGCATTGTAAACCTCTTTCTGGCGCTTTGTGTAACGTCCGTTCACGGGAATGGTGCGCGTAATATCAGCCGCATAGTTGGCGTATTCAGCACCGAAATCCATCAACACTAAATCGCCATCCCTACATTGTTTGTCGTTCTTTGTATAGTGAAGCACACAGGCATCCTGGCCGGAAGCTACGATCGGTTCATAGGCGAATCCATTAGCTCCGTGCCTGGTAAATTCGTAACTTATGAGGGCTTCGATCTCGTATTCCATCAACCCTGGTTTAATGTGATCGAGCACTGTTCGGAATGCTTTATCCGTGATGGAAACGGCCTTTTGCATCTGGTCGATCTCCGGTTGCACATCGGCTGCGATGTTGACGAGCACCGCAAGCTCGGTTCCGTGATTCGGTTGTCGCTGGATTAGGGACCTCCGTTTGCGCCCTGTCGTTTTCGTTGAGGTTGAGGTAGATCGTATCCGCATAGTTGATGAGCATGTTGCGGATTTTCTCAAAATGCTCATTCCATAAGACCGTTTCGATGCCCGATGTTTCAGACGCTTGCTCTTGGGTGTATTTTTCGCCCTCCCAAATGGCAATTTGCTCATCGGTGCGCTTGACGAATAACACTTCCCGGTATTTAGCAATGGGCGAATCGGGAAAGATGATCAACATGGTTTCTTCCTGATCGATACCTGTGAGATAGAACAGATCGGAGTTTTGGCGGAACTTGTAAGCCAGGTCGCCATTGCGGGGCATTTCATCGTTGGCGTAAAAAATAGCGATGCTGTTGGGCTTGAGCTTATCTTTGAGCTTGGTACGGTTGTCGATGAATAGCTTGGGATCGATTGGTTGATAGCGCATAAAATAAAAAGTGTGTTAGTGTGTTAGTGTGTTAGTGTGTTAGTGTGTTAGTGTGTTAGTGTGTTAGTGTGTTAATGTGTTAATGTGTTAGTGTGTTAGTGTGTTAGTGTGTTAGTGTGTTAGTGTGTTAGTGTGTTAATGTGTTAGTGTGTTAATGTGTTAGTGTGTTAATGTGTTAGTGTGTTTTGTATTGAAACTGCTATAGTTGTTTAAGGTGCAATAGTTCAAGGTTGAAGGTAGAAACGATGAAAGTTTTTTCAAATGAAAAAATTTAACAATAAGCCAGATTTTCCTCTCATATATACATATTTTCATCAACTCTTAACATGATTGATACAAAATGTGAGTTGTGTTGAACGGTTGAGCGCCCCCATAAAAAATGCCTTTTTCTTAGAGGGCACCTCCAATAACCATTAAATCAATAAATCCCGCTTAAATCAAATATTCTGTAAGTACACGTCTAATGTGTATTGAAGGCAAACTTACCTTTTTCTCACTACGGGAAAAAATTTCCAAGTGCAGGTTGTCAAAACACCCCAAAATATATACCTTTGCCATTCCTTAAAAAGATTGTGTTTATATGCCAACTATTCAACAACTTGTACGAAAAGGCCGAAAAGCCATTAAAACGCCCAGTAAGTCAAGAGCACTTGAAAGCTGTCCGCAGAAACGCGGGGTTTGCACACGTGTTTATACTACAACACCCAAGAAGCCGAATTCTGCGCTTAGAAAAGTTGCCAAGGTGAGGTTAACAAATAATTCAGAAGTGATTGCATATATTCCGGGTGAAGGACACAATCTTCAGGAACACTCCATTGTGTTGGTTCGAGGGGGCAGGGTGAAGGATTTACCCGGTGTTCGCTATCACGTGGTGCGCGG
>PXTV01000047.1:4625-15552 GCA_003022985.1 Bacteroidetes bacterium SW_11_45_7
AGGACGATCCAAGTACGGTACAAAAAAGCCCAAAGAGAAAAAGTAATTATTGATTAAGTTAAGTTATTGACCGCTCGATATGCGTAAATCAAAGATACTCAAGCAGCACCAACAGCCAGATCCGCGTTACAATGATATGATGGTGACGCAATTTGTCAACAACCTCATGTACGATGGCAAGAAGTCATTGGCTTTTCGCATTTTTTACGAGGCAATGGACATCATTGATAATAATGAGAATGCTGAACAAGGTGGCTATGAACAATGGAAGAAAGCGATCGACAACACAACACCGAGCGTTGAGGTGAGGAGCCGCAGGGTTGGTGGTGCTACATTTCAAATACCAACAGAAATCAAGGGTAACAGGCGTGTATCACTTTCAATGAAGTGGTTAATACGCTATGCCAGGGCTCGTGCAGGCAAATCGATGTCCGAACGGCTTGCAAATGAGATTATGGCAGCTGCAAATGGTGAGGGCTCTGCGGTGAAGAAGAAAGAAGATACGCACCGCATGGCTGAGGCAAACAAAGCATTCTCTCACTTTAAAGTTTAAAGAAATTCAACAAGAGTAACCGATGGCTACCAAAAAACGCGACTTACGATATACGAGAAACATTGGCATTGCTGCCCACATCGATGCCGGCAAAACCACCGTCACAGAGCGTATCCTCTTTTATACCGGCTTAACGCACAAACTGGGTGAAGTTCACGATGGAGCAGCTGTCATGGACTGGATGAGCCAGGAAAAAGAGCGCGGCATTACCATTACATCTGCTGCTACTACTGCTTATTGGAAATATCCCACAGAACACGGATATCCTACAGAGAAAACAGAAGATTACAAAGTCAATATTATCGACACACCCGGCCACGTTGACTTTACCGTGGAAGTTGAGCGGTCATTGCGCGTGCTCGATGGTGTTATTGCTCTTTTCTGTGCTGTCAATGGCGTTGAGCCGCAATCCGAAACTGTTTGGCGGCAAGCGAACCGCTACAAAGTACCGCGCATCGGTTTTGTGAACAAAATGGACCGAGCGGGAGCTAACTTTATGGACGTTGTCAATGACGTGCAGGAAAAACTGGGCGCTCATTCTGTTCCCTTGACATTGCCCATCGGGTCTGAAGACAACTTTACAGGCATTATTGATCTTATTAAGAATGTTGCCTATATCTACGATAAGGAAGAAAGCGGTCTCACTTATACAGAAGCCGAAATTCCTGAAGATTATAAGGCTCAAGCCCAGGAATACAGGGGTAAACTTGTTGAAGCCGTTGCTGAATACGATGATACGATTCTCGAAAAGTTCTTTGATGATGAATCCACAATTACGGAAGATGAGTTAGTCGAAGCGATTCGCAAAGCAACCATTGACCTTTCCATTATTCCGATGATGTGTGGTTCCGGTTTCAAGAACAAGGGCGTGCAAATGCTGCTCGATGCAGTGGTTGCTTATCTTCCTTCTCCGGTAGATATTGAAGCTATTGAAGGTTCCAATCCAAAAACCGAGGAATCCGATAAAAGGGAACCCAATGTTGAGGAACCATTCTCAGCTCTTGCATTTAAAATTGCCACAGATCCTTATGTAGGCCGTCTCGCATTTTTCCGTACCTATTCCGGCCGTTTGGATGCCGGTTCCTATGTGCTCAATACCCGCACGAACAAAAAAGAACGCATCTCCAGAATTCTGCAGATGCACTCCAACAAGCAAAACCCAATCGATTTTATCGAAGCTGGTGACATTGGTGCTGGTGTTGGGTTTAAAGATATCAAAACAGGTGATACCCTTTGCGCTGAAAAATCACCCATTGTGCTCGAGAGCATGGATTTCCCGGAGCCGGTGATCGGTGTAGCCGTTGAAGCCAAATCCCAAAAGGACGTTGATAAACTGGGTGAAGCACTCGCTAAGCTCTCTGAGGAAGACCCCACGTTCCAGGTGAGGCATGATGAGGAAACAGGGCAAACAGTTATTCACGGTATGGGTGAATTGCACCTGGAAGTGCTCGTTGACCGCCTTAAGCGTGAATTCAAGGTTGAATGCAACCAAGGGCCACCACAGGTTGCTTACAAAGAAGCCATCACAAAAACTGTTGAACACCACGAAATCCTTAAGAAGCAAACGGGCGGACGCGGGAAGTTTGCAGAAGTCAAACTCGAAGTTGGCCCTGCCGATGAAGGTGTAGAAGGTGTTCAGTTCTTCGATGAGATCGTTGGCGGACATATTCCGCAGGAATTTATCCCCAACGTTGAAAAGGGCTTTAAAGACTCTATGGTTTCGGGCGTTTTAGCCGGCTATCCAATGGATAGCCTCAAAGTTAGACTTAAAGATGGGTCTTTCCACCCTGTCGACTCTGACCAGCAGGCTTTTGAGATGGTGGCTAAAACAGCATACCGCGAAGCCTGTAAAAAGGCTGATCCCATTCTGCTCGAGCCGATCATGAAATTGGAAGTTGTTTCGCCCGATGAGTTTACTGGTGATGTTGTGGCTGACCTTAACAAGCGCAGAGGTCACGTTGAGAACATGGAGATGAAAGGGAACGCTCAACACGTGAATGCTTATGTGCCTCTTGCCGAAATGTTCGGCTATGTGACGCAACTGCGGACAATTACATCAGGCCGCGCATCTTCCATCATGGAATTCAGTCACTATGAGCAAACACCTAAGAGTATACAGGAAGAAGTAGTATCGCAGATTCAAGGAAAAGTTAAAGCTGAATAATCATGACCCAGCGGATACGGATTAAATTAAAATCCTACGATCATAACCTGGTGGATAAGTCCGCAGAGAAGATCGTCAAGACTGTTCGCACCACCGGTGCGGTTATTACGGGCCCCATTCCATTGCCCAAGAAAAAGAAAATTTACACTGTATTGCGTTCACCGTTTGTCAATAAAAAATCCAAAGAGCAATTCGAACTCTCCACTTACAAGCGGCTAATGGATATTTACAGCACTTCATCAAAAACGGTGGATGCACTGATGAAGTTAGAGCTGCCAAGTGGTGTTGATGTTGAAATTAAGGTATAGATAATATTTTACTCATTCATGAAACTTCCCCAAAGCGGGAACTTCCTCTGAAAACTTAAGACGAATGAAAGGAATAATTGGTAAAAAAGTGGGAATGACCAGCTACTATAATGAGGATGGAAGAAATGTTCCTTGTACTGTTATTGAAGCTGGTCCTTGCGTTGTAACGCAAATCCGGGATGAAGAACGCGATGGGTATTCGGCCGTTCAGCTGGGTTTTGATGAGAAGAAGGAAAAAACAACTCCTTCTGCATTACAAGGTCACTTTGATAAAAATAATGTTTCGCCTCGCCAAAAGATCATGGAATTCCGTGACTTTGAAATTGATGTGCAAGAAGGTGGCGAAGTGAAAGCTGATATTTTTGAGGCAGGTGAACCAATCAATGTGGTTGGCACAACAAAAGGAAAGGGCTTTCAAGGGGGCATGAAACGGCACGGATTCAGTGGAGTAGGCATGCAAACCCATGGTCAGCATAACGATCCCCGCTCGCCTGGTTCAATCGGAGGCGCTTCCGATCCTTCCCGTGTTTATAAAGGGTTGCGCATGGCAGGCCGCACTGGCGGAAAGAGGACGAAAATGAAAAACCTTAAGATAGAACAGGTTTTTCCGGATAAAAATCTTTTGGTAATAAGCGGTGGCATTCCTGGCGCAAAGGGATCATACGTGGTTATCGAAAGCAGGGGATAAGCTAAACTTATTCTCTTGAAAAAAGCACCGATGAATGCGGTCATTCACAACCGGTACGATTTGGTATTTCAAAAATACAGTTGAGTAATGAAACTCGAAGTTGTTAATAAAGAAGGCGAGAATACAGGTCGGCAAGTTGATTTGCCTGATCATTTGTTCGGTGTCGAGCCGAATGAGAGCGTTGTCTATCGTGCTGTGCAACAACACCTGGCAAATAGCAGGCAAGGGACGCATGCAACAAAAGAAAGGAGCCAGCTTTCCGGCTCTCGTGCTAAAATCAAGCGGCAAAAAGGAACAGGAACTGCTCGTTCCGGAGATATTAAAAGCCCCATATTTCGTGGTGGTGCTACGGTATTTGGTCCCCGGCCAAGGAACTATTCCGTGAAAATGAACAAGAAGGAGAAGCAGATAGCACGCAAATCTGCTCTGTCAGCAAAAGCCGATGAAGGCCGTGTAAAAGTCCTGGAAGATTTTTCACTGGATCAACCCAAGACAAAGGAGTATGCCAATATACTGCAAAATCTTCAAGTTAATGGCACAAAGACATTGCTTGTACTGGACGATGTAGAGGATAACCTGTTCCTGGCTACCAGAAATATACCAAGGACTGGTGTTACACGCTATTCCAAACTGAATACGTACGATATTCTCAATAGTGATTACCTGATCTTTTCCGAAAGTTCAGTCAGTAAGCTCAAAGAATTAGTATAAGAATTAACACAGCTTTAAATCACTCATTATGATACCGGAAGAAGTTTTAAAAAAACCACTGATTACTGAGAAAATGACTTGGTTAGGGGAGGAGAAAAACCAATACGGTTTTATTGTAGATAGAAATGCCAATAAATTACAAGTCAAGGCAGCAGTAGAAAAAATGTACGGTGTTACCGTAAAAGCTGTAAATACACAGAACATGGTGGGTAAACCCAAAACACGGTATACCAAAACCGGTATCTATCGTGGCCAAACGCGGCCGTTTAAAAAAGCATTTGTAACACTTGCTGATAATGACACAATCGATTTCTTTAGCAATATTTAAGAGGCAGGATCATGGGAGTTAAAAAGTATAAACCAGCAACACCGGGAACTCGATTTAAGGTAGGCAATGCTTACGATGATGTGACTACCAAAGAGCCCGAAAAGAGTTTGCTGCGGAAAATCCACCAAACAGGTGGCAGAAATAACCAGGGGCGTACAAGCATGCCCAATCGTGGCGGTGCCCATAAACGCAGGTATCGTGTTATCGATAGTACGATCCCAACCGGTCAGCTTTCATTGCGCTTTTGAGCTATGCTGATGGCGAAAAACGCTACATTATTGCCCCGGAGGGATTGGAAGTGGGTGCTGAAGTCCAATCCGGCATGAACATCAAAATTAATGCCGGGAATGCCCTTCCGCTTAAGAACATCCCATTGGGCTCGGTGATTCACAATATAGAACTCCATCCTGGTAATGGAGCTGCTATGGTTCGCAGTGCCGGTTCTTACGCTCAACTCATGGCCAAGGATGGTAAATATGCAGTTGTCAAGCTGGCATCTGGTGAAAGTCGAATGGTTTTGCAGACCTGCAAAGCCACTGTCGGTTCCGTTTCGAACCCCGACCATATCCTCACCTACGATGGAAAAGCCGGGACAGCTCGCAAGAAAGGGCGCAGGCCTCGAACAAGAGCAGTTGCCATGAACCCTGTCGACCACCCGATGGGTGGTGGTGAAGGCAAAAAATCAGGTGGTCACCCCAGATCAAGAACAAGTTTATATACAAAAGGGAAAAAGACAAGAAATCCGAATAAATTGAGTTCGCGCTTAATCATTAGCAGAAAGCGTAAAAGGAACAAGTAGAACCTAAATTAAGAGGCATATGCCAAGATCGATAAAAAAAGGCCCGTACGTACAGCACACTCTTCTTAAGAAGGTGGATGCCATGAGCCAGAGTAAGAAGAAGAAAGTGATCAAAACCTGGTCTCGCAGATCAACCATTATTCCTGAATTTGTGGGTCACACTATTGCTGTTCACAACGGGAATAAATTCATCCCCATCTATATCACAGAGAATATGGTTGGGCATAAACTCGGGGAAATGGCACCAACAAGGAATTTTAGAGGCCATTCATCCAAAAAGCTTAAATAGGTAGTCGTTATGGAAGCTGTGGCAAAGCTTAACAACAATCGTTCGTCAGCGCGGAAAATGCGCTTGGTGGCAGATCTTATACGCGGTGTTGACGTGGATGAAGCCATCACAACATTGCAGCATACGCAAAAGAAAGTAGCCAGGGATTTGGAAAAGTTGCTCCTGTCGGCCATCTCCAATTGGCAACAAAAGCATGAAGGAGCAGCTATCGATGAAAGTCAACTCTATATCAAGAATATCCTGGTTGACGATGGCCCTATTCTCAAACGATTCCAACCCGCTGCTTTTGGTCGCGCCAACAAGATACGCAAGCGTATGAACCACGTGACTGTGGTCATCGACAGCAGGGAAGAGGTTGAACTTCCCGGGCCCGAGGAAAGTGAAGCTGAACAGGAGCAGGGGCCTGAACAAGAATAAAAAACATCACGAAATAACTCGTTAAATTCAGAAAAAGATTACATGGGACGAAAAACAAACCCAATAGGCCAACGACTTGGCATTGTTAAAGGATGGGACTCCAATTATTACGGTGGTGATGATTTTGCCTCCAAAATTTACGAGGACGACAGGATCCGTGACTATCTGCGAGCAAGGATCGTGAAAGGCGGTATTGCCCGTATTCTAATCGAACGAACGTTAAAGCGTATTACTGTTACCATTTTTACATCTCGTCCCGGCATCATCATTGGTAAGGGAGGCAGCGAGGTTGATAAGATCAAAGAGGAGTTAAAGAAACTTACCAATAAAGAAGTTCAAATCAACATACAGGAAATTAAACGCCCCGAGCTGGATGCCAATATTGTGGCTGAAACGATTGCACGTCAATTAGAAGCACGTGTCAATTACAGAAGAGCCACGAAAATGGCTATTGCATCTGCCATCCGCATGGGTGCTGAAGGAATTAAGGTGAGCGTATCTGGTCGCTTGGGAGGTGCTGACATGTCTCGTAAAGAAGAATACAAGGAAGGCCGCATACCACTGCACACCTACCGCGCTGATATTGATTATGCGCTGGATGAAGCGAACACCATGTACGGCAAACTGGGTGTTAAAGTTTGGATTTGCCGCGGTGAGGTTTACGGTAAGCGCGATCTTTCACCGGATATTGACAAAAAAGAAAGCGGCAAACGTGGTAGTGGCGGCAAGAGAAAGTTTGAAAAACCCGGCAGTTAAAGCGATATTTGCCCAACTTTTATGAATAAGGAAGGATTCTAACATGCTATATCCAAAACGAACAAAATTCAGGAAGCAACAGAAAGGCAAGATGAAAGGCAATGCCAAGCGGGGTACCACACTCGCATTTGGTTCCTTTGGTCTTAAAGCGTTAGAGGGTTCCTGGATTACGAATAGACAGATCGAGGCAGCCAGGATCGCTGTGACTCGTTTCATGAGGAGGGAAGGAAAGGTATGGATTCGTATCTTTCCCGACAAGCCCTTCACCAGCAAACCACTTGAAGTGAGAATGGGGAAGGGCAAAGGTGATCCTGAAGGATGGTGTGCAACTGTAAGGCCAGGGCGCATCATGTTTGAAGTGGAAGGTGTGAATTACGAGACAGCCGAAGAAGCATTACGTCTTGCAGCACAAAAGCTGCCGGTAAAAGCTAAAATGGTTGTGAGAAGAGATTATACGGAATAAATCCAAAGTAAAAAGACGAATAGAATGGCTATTCACAAGCAGGATATTAAAGAATTGACAACAGAGGAACTCCGGGAAAAGGTTAAAAATGAAAAGAGCAGGTACAAAAAACTCAGATTTAACCATGAAGTTTCCCCGCTTGATAACCCCAAGATGTTAAAGGAGTTAAGGAAAGATATTGCCCGTTTGATGACGGAAATACGCGAACGTGAGCTGAGAGAAGAAAAGGCAGGAACTACATCATAAATCCTTAGGTGACACAACATGACAAGAAACAAAAGAAAACAACGAGTAGGAACTGTAACGAGCAATAAAATGGATAAGTCCATTACTGTTGCAGTCGAAAGGCGGATTCGGCACACTCTTTACGGGAAATTTGTCAAAAAAACGTCTAAGTTCATTGCCCACGATCAGGATGAGCAATGCAACATAGGTGATACTGTAAGAATAGCTGAAACCCGCCCGCTCAGTAAGAAGAAAAATTGGCGTTTAGTAGAAATTCTGGAAAGGGTAAAATAGAATGATACAGCAAGAATCAAGACTTAAGGTTGCTGATAACAGTGGTGCTCGCGAGGTGCTATGTGTCAGAGTGTTAGGCGGATCATTTGTTAGGAATGCTTCAATAGGTGACACCATTGTGGTTTCCGTGAAGAATGCCCTGCCGGGTGGAGGGCTTAAGAAAGGGGCTGTGTCCAAGGCAGTTGTTGTGCGTACACGCAAAAGAGTACGCAGAAAGGATGGTTCGTATATCAATTTTGATGATAATGCTGCTGTGTTACTAAATAATGATGACGACCTGCGCGGTACTCGTATCTTTGGCCCCGTGGCTAAGGAATTACGTGAAAAACAATTTATGAAGATTATTTCGTTAGCTCCTGAAGTGATATAATTATGGCTAAGAAAACCACACAAAATAATAAGAGACAAAAAGTCAACATTAAGAAAGGTGACACAGTACGTGTTATCACTGGTGAAGACCGAGGCAAAGAAGGGAGCGTTTTGCGTGTTTTCCCGGACGATGGGCGCATTCTTATAGAAATTGTGAATGCCACAAGGCAGCATTAATGAAAAAGAAGCGGCCATAAATATTTCCAACGTTCAACTGATCGATCCTGAGTCAGGTGAACCTACCAGAGTAGGACGAAAGGAAAAAGATGGTAAAATGGTTCGTTACGCAAAAAAATCAGGGGAGGTGATTGACTGATGACTAACTACGTACCAAGACTTAAGACGCAATACAAAAGCGAAATTGTTCAGCAGTTAATGGACAAGTTCGGGTACAAAAGCGTTATGCAAGTACCTGAATTGAAAAAGATAACCATTAACCAAGGTGCTAATGGCGCTGTATCGGACAAGAAACTTGTTGACACTGCAATTGAAGAGATGACACAGATTGCCGGGCAAAAGGCAGTGCCTACAAAAGCAAGGAAAGCAATTTCCAGCTTTCACTTACGCGAAGGCATGCCGATAGGAGCTCGTGTTACCCTCAGACGTGATAGAATGTACGAATTTCTGGACCGCTTTATATCCATATCACTTCCTCGTGTACGCGACTTTCAAGGAATTCCCGGTAATAGTTTTGATGGTGGTGGCAATTATACGGTAGGCATTAACGAGCAAATTATTTTCCCCGAAATAAATATTGATAAAGTAACCCGAATCAATGGCATGGATATTGCTTTTGTCACCTCAGCTAAAACGGATGAGGAAGCTAAAGAACTCTTGCGATTACTCGGACTACCTTTTAAAAATTAATCCATTATGGCTAAGAAATCACAGGTTGCAAGGCAGAAGAAGCGTGAACGCATGGTGAAAAAATACGCTGAAAAGCGCAAACAGCTGAAAAAAGAAGGGCGTTATGATGAGCTCGACAAGCTTCCCAAAAATGCTTCGCCCGTGCGGCTTCGCAACAGATGTTCTCTCACCGGCCGTTCCAACGGCTATGTGCGGGATTTTGGTATCTCTCGTGTCAAGTTTAGACAATTGGCTCACCAAGGCTTAATTCCTGGCATGAAGAAGGCAAGTTGGTAAATTGAATTAGCAAGCAAAATAACGTAGTAAAGATAAATAATAGATGACCGATACTATTGCAGATTTCCTAACAAGGATCAGAAACGCGCAAATGGCGCGATACCGGGTTGTAGAAATTCCCGCTTCAAAAATGAGGAAGCGGATTACCGAATTACTCTATGATCAGGGCTACATCTTGCGCTATAAATTTGAAGATGATGTCCATCACGGGCAAGGTTTGATTAAAATTGCCCTTAAGTATAATCCTGAAAATAAGGAACCGGTAATAAGGGAATTGCAGCGAATCAGCACTCCCGGTCTCCGTCAGTACAGGAAAGCCCACGAGCTTCCGCGCATCATTAATGGTCTTGGGGTTACTGTGGTATCGACCTCAAAGGGCGTTATGACCAATAAACGGGCAAATGAGCTTGGTGTAGGAGGTGAATTGGTTTGTTATGTTTATTAACTTTCGATTTTAAGCATGTAAAGAAGGAATACGAATGTCACGAATAGGGACTACACCAATCAACTTACCGGATAAGGTAGAAGTTGAAGTTGGTAAAAACAATTACGTAACAGCGAAAGGGCCCAAAGGAGAACTTGCTAAGTCACTGCATCCGGATATGAACATTGATATTGCTGATGGACAGGTTCATGTGGCAAGACCTTCCGAATCTAAGCACCACAAATCCTTACATGGGCTGACACGCTCATTGCTATACAATTTGGTCGTTGGTGTATCAGAAGGATACGAGCGAAGACTTGAATTGGTAGGAGTTGGTTACAGAGCCTCTGTTGATGGGCAAAACCTCGAATTAATAGTTGGTTACTCCCACCCGGTTCTTATTCAAATTCCTTCAGAAGTCAGTGTTTCAACTGAGCAGAAAAAAGGTGAAAATCCTACTGTTATTTTGGGAAGTATTGATAAGGAGATGATTGGGCACGTTACTGCCAAAATTCGATCAATACGTCCGCCTGAGCCCTACAAAGGCAAAGGCATTCGCATCGTTGGAGAATATATTCGCACAAAAGCTGGCAAGGCCGGTGGTTAATAAAACATTCTGATATGTTAGCCAGGAAACAGAGAAGAAGAAATCGCATCCGGCAAAGAATTCGCAAGAAGGTGTCCGGCACTTCTGACCGTCCAAGGATGTCGGTGTTCAGGAGTAATAAGTACATCTACGTACAACTGGTCGATGATACACTCGGTCACACACTTGCTGCTGCCTCATCCCATGATGATGGCATCAAGCAGGATATTACCAAGGCAGAGCAAGCGTCACAAGTAGGTGAGAAAGTGGCTGAAAAAGCAAAAGAGGCCGGAATTGATAAGGTGGTATTCGATCGTGGTGGTTATTTGTACCACGGCCGGGTTAAAGCATTGGCTGATGGTGCGCGAAACGGTGGATTACAATTTTAAAAAACCAGGTAATTAGTTATG
>PXTV01000047.1:15559-18449 GCA_003022985.1 Bacteroidetes bacterium SW_11_45_7
GTTGCTAAGGTCAACCAGGGTGGCCGTACATTTAGCTTCTCCGCGATTGTTGTTGTGGGTGATGGCGAAGGCATCGTGGGGAATGGCCTCGGTAAAGCCCGCGAAGTGACGGAAGCGATCTCAAAGGGAGTTGATGACGCTAAGAAGAACTTGATGCAAGTTCCGCTGATCAATGATACCATTCCGCACGAAGTTTTCGGCAAATTTGGTGCCGGTAAGGTAGTGATCAAACCTGCCTCTGCCGGTACGGGTATTATTGCAGGGGGCGCAATGCGTGCTGTTTTGGAAAGTGCCGGTATCAATAATGTGCTTTGCAAATCTCTGGGGTCTGCTAATCCTCATAACGTCATTAAAGCCACCTTGCAAGGACTTGGCCAATTGCGCGATCCCTTAACTGTAGCCAAGCACCGCAATATTGAGTTGAAAAAAGTATTTAACGGATAAAGAGCCATGGGTAAGATTAAAATTTCTCAAGTGAGAAGTGTTATTGACCAGCCCAAAAAGCACAAAGAAACTGTGAAGGCGCTTGGTCTCAAACGAATCCGTCATACCGTGGAAAAGGAAGATACACCTCAAATCCGTGGTATGCTCAAGAAGGTAGAACATTTAGTTCACGTTCATTAAAAGATAATTATGGATCTCAGCAATTTAAGACCACCTGAAGGAAGCAAGCATAAACGCAGGCGTATTGGACGCGGCACCGGCTCAGGCTACGGCAAGACTTCCACACGTGGCCACAACGGGGCTAAATCACGATCAGGAGCCAAAAGAATGCCCTACTTCGAGGGTGGGCAAATGCCCCTTCAAAAGCGCGTTCCGAAGTACGGGTTTAAGAATATCAACCGGGTTGAGTACAAAGTACTTAACCTTGATGACGTCCAAAACATTGCTGACAAGCACCAGCTCGATGAATTTGATGTCGACACCTTACGTGCTAAGAATCTGCTTACCAAAAAAGCACGCCTTAAAGTTTTGGGGGATGGCGAATTGAGCAAGGCATTGACTGTTAAAGTTGATGCTGTTAGCAAAACTGCAAGAGAAGCTATTGAAAAAGCCGGTGGCACTGTCAATCTGATCCAATAAGGTATGAAGTCATTTTTCAACACCCTCAAGAACATTTACAACATAGAGGATCTCCGCAACAGGATTATGATTACCCTGGGCTTGATCCTCATTTACAGAGTGGGCACGTACGTGGTGCTACCCGGCATCAATCCGGCCCAACTCGATGAATTGGCTCAACAGAGCTCGGGCGGTGTGTTAGGACTTGTCAATCTTTTTGCCGTTTCAGCATCCATTGCTGTTCAATTGCTTACCTTAGCTGTGCCTTATTTCCAGAAATTGCAAAAAGAAGGCCAAACAGGAAAACGGCAAATCAACCAGATCACACGGTATTTAACGGTTGTTATTACAGCTGCTCAAGCGATCGGTTATGTTGCTAACCTTCGGTACATCGCTGGCGAAGCCATTATCATCAACCCAACACTCTTTTATTTCTCCACAATCATCGTCTTAACAGCCGGTACACTCTTTGTCATGTGGATAGGTGAAAAGATATCCGATAAAGGAATTGGCAATGGTATTTCCATTCTTATCATGATCGGTATTATTGCTAACTTACCGTTTGCACTTGTTGCCGAGTTATCATCAAGAATGAACGAAGGCGGTGGCCTTGTACCCTTTATTATAGAAATAGCCATTCTTGTGGCAATTGTTAGTGCAGTTATCATGTTGGTTCAAGGTGTGAGAAGAATTCCGGTTCAATACGCCAAGCGAGGCGAGAATCAATATGGCGGTGTGCGCCAGTTTATTCCTCTCAAAGTCAACTCCGCTGGTGTAATGCCCATTATTTTTGCGCAAGCTATGATGTTCCTGCCTTCAACTGTTGCGCAGTTTTTCCCTGGCGCTGATCCGAATACAGGCATCCTGGCATCTTTCAGTGATCCTACATCCATACCTTACAGTATTGCCAACTTTGCCTTGGTTGTTCTCTTTACCTATTTCTACACTGCTCTCATCGTCAAACCTGTCCAGATGGCTGATGACATGAAGAAAAATGGTGGCTTTATTCCGGGGGTCAAACCAGGTAAAAAGACAGCTGAATTTATTGACAGCGTCATGTCGCGCATCACATTGCCCGGCTCTATTTTCCTTGGCTTAGTGGCTATCATGCCTACATTTGCCATGATGTTCGGTATTAACCAACAATTTGCTTTGTTTTTCGGGGGTACCTCCCTTTTGATCATGGTTGGCGTTGTTCTCGACACGCTTCAGCAAATCGAGAGCCATCTTTTGATGAGGCAATACGATGGATTAATGAAATCCGGCAAAATGAAAGGACGCTCCACCTCTTCAGTTGGGGCTAGTCTCTGAGGTACTCTATGATTTATTATAAGACTCCTGAGGAAATTGAATCCATAAGAGAATGCTGTTCCCTTATATCCAAAACACTTAGTGGCGTTGCATCTAAAATTCAGCCAGGTGTTCCTACCATTGATTTAGACAGTTTTGCCGAGGAATTTATCAGGGATAACGGGGCTGAACCTGCCTTCAAGGGGTACATGGGATTTCCGAATTCCCTATGTATTTCAGTTAACGAAGCTATTGTCCACGGAATACCCGGTAATGATGAAATCCGGGAAGGCGATATACTATCGATAGATTGTGGAGTCCATAAGAATGGCTTTTATGGTGATTCCGCTTATTCCTTCCTGGTTAAGCAAGGGGGTGATGCTGAAAAAAAGCTCCTTGCTACCACACGTCATTCGCTTTTTGAAGGCGTAAGTCAAGCACGTGTTGGCAACAGAATTGGGGATATAAGTAATGCTATTCAATCCTGCATTGAAAGGGCCGGCACCTATTCAATTGTGAGGGAATTAGTTGGGCATGG
>PXTV01000048.1:0-1579 GCA_003022985.1 Bacteroidetes bacterium SW_11_45_7
AAGGGGCTTTGAATTTTAGTTGGGGAATTTGTAAGGCTGTATTAAGCGTAGTGACACGCAACCATCCCCTGAAACCAATATCGGTTAAGTCTTCCGGTTTCTGACGTTTTTTCTGCATGTAATCAAGGGCCATACCTTCAGCTTGCCGCAAATGATCAATAACCTGAAGAACGGACCATTTGCCCGGAGCAGGTCGCTGATTTAATTCTTCGCTACTACGGTCTTTGATTTTGTCGTATAATTGAAGCCGGCCATGTTCCAGTTTTTGGTATTTATTGTAAAGCGATTTGAGCATATAGCTTCATTTTCTTGTAATGTCTATCAAAAATAGTGGATTAAATGAAGAGATTTGAGGAAGGGCTTGTTAATCAATAACATTTAAACAAAACTTCCATCACCTTCTTTCCCAACCACTTGAAAAGGGTGGTCAGCATAGAAAGGAAAACCTTATTCAGACCTTTCAACCCCTTGGCTTTAGCCAAGGGCAAAAGAGAATTAAAATTGAATCATTGCAAAAACACATACCTAAGTATACCTGTCTCCTCTTGCCTGAGGCGGGATTGGCTCGGCCGCGGGGAATTGGTGAAAGCAATCACGAAACGAAACCGCGGTAGAGGGTCCTGTCTCGCCTCAGGCGAGATTGGCTCAACCCGTCAGGTCTTTCCGCCATAGTTGGTGTCCTCACCAACTATCTGCGAAAAGTTATCGAAAACGGCTAGCAACTTTCCAAAAGTTACCGGAAAAAAAGGCGGTACATGAAATCCCTAAAGCGGAAAACTTTTGGAAAGTTATTCAATATTCATTGCCTTTGGCTTCAGCCAACGGATAGCAATCAATTCATGATAGCGGCTTTAGCCGCATTTTTGTACCCACCACCATTGGAACCAGTAGCCGTGATATCCTATAAGGTAATTGGCCCGGGTTATCCTATTGTATGACAAGTAGCTTCCGGAATACCGGGGCCAGAACGTAAGTGTATCAAAATACTTCATGCTAAACAAATACCGGCAGATAGGTAAATGGACCCCTTATTTGAAAACAAGCCCTAAGCGCTACGCTTCTTTTGCCTATAATAGGTTCATTTTCTATAGGTCAGGATTTTTTTAATTTAGTGTGCTGAAAGAATAGCGGTAAAGTGGTAAACTTAATACTGCTCGTGTGCGTTTTTTGATTGAAGTTAATTGTTGGAATGAAAGCAGTGACAAATGGAACATTTTTCAGATTTATTCGGTGATACGAAAAACATCTTCAATACAGACATAACCTTTATTCAAAGAGGGTCACTCATTCTTGCTGAACCTTTTATGATGGATCCCAATTTTAAGCATGCAGTGGTATTCATTTGTGAAAAGGATGATCAAGAAGGCACGCTTGGATTCATTCTCAATAAACCAACCGGCTTGGCATTAAGTGAAGCCGTGGAGGATGTCTTTGTAGATGCTCCTCTCTACTATGGTGGCCCGGTTCAAACCGATACGCTTCATTTCTTTCACGATCTTGGTGACAGGATAGAAGGGTCCACTGAAATTGCTGACGGTTTGTACTGGGGCGGTGATTTTGAAACGATTAAATCCATGCT
>PXTV01000048.1:1599-4628 GCA_003022985.1 Bacteroidetes bacterium SW_11_45_7
AATAGTGGTGAAGTTGAGCCCGACCATTTCCGGTTTTTTGTTGGTTACTCCGGCTGGGATGCCGGTCAGTTAGAAGGTGAAATGCAGCAAAAAGCATGGATGGTTGCCAGAAGTAAAGCGGAGTACATTTTTGATTATGATCCTGATAACCTGTGGCGATCGATTTTGAAGGAAAAGGGCGGCAGCTTCAAGTTGATGGCTAATTTCCCTGAAGACCCCTCTCTTAACTAACTTTCGTTTGGAACAGAGCTCGTTCTCCTGGCATTATGAAATAACATTCCCATTTTCTCACCATCCTATTGTCCAAGCAGACGCTGAAAAAATATGGCCGGAACAAATGGTCATGCTTTTACATTTATGATTGGGGAACGATAACTTTTCTGTTATCGCTGCAAAACACCGAGTTCCTCACCAGCTTTTTTGAACTGCATCAATGCATAGTCCAACTGGTCCTTTGTATGGGTAGCCATATAGCTTGTCCTGATCAGTGATTGCCCTTTTGCTACTGCTGGCGGTATTGTTGGGTTCACAAAGATATTGGCCTCTTGCAACATCTTCCACATTTGGAAAGTGGTAGTATCATCCCCTATAATGACCGGGACAATTGGTGTTTCACTTTTGCCAATATCAAATCCCATATCCTGAAGGTGATGCATCATGTAATGGGTGTTGTCCCAAAGCTTTTGCATCCGTTCGGGCTCTTGTTCCATAATATCAAGGGCGCCCAAAACCGATCCGGCAGAACCGGGCGGGAGGGAGGCACTGAATATCATCGACCGCGCATGATGCTTAATGTAATCGATCACCTTTTCATCACCTGCAACAAAACCACCTACTGAGGCCAACGATTTGGAAAATGTTCCGCTTATCAGTTCTGTTTGGTCCTCAAGGCCTAAATATTGAGCAGAACCGCCTCCATGCTCTCCTAATACCCCTATGGAATGGGCTTCATCCACAAACACCTGGGCTGCATATTTGTCAGCCAGGTAGGTGACGTCATTGAGTTTGGCAATATCACCATCCATGGAAAAAACGCCATCCGTGGCAATGATTTTGGGACGGTCTTTGTGCTGCTGGAGCAATTTTTCAAGATGGTTCATATCTGAATGGTTGTAGCGAACCATCTCGCCAAAGGACATACGCACACCGTCAATAATACAGGCGTGATCGAGTTTGTCGGTTATAACCAAATCATTACGTGTGGAAGCCAAAGCGGAAATGGCGCCAAGGTTGGCTTGATAACCAGTGGCAAAAACCAGAGCCGCTTCCTTGTCAACCAGTTTTGCTAATCGCTCTTCCAACTGAATGTGGATGTCGAGTGTGCCATTTAGAAACCGGGAGCCGGCACATCCTGTGCCGTACATGTCTATGGCTTCCCTGTCCTTTTCCTTAACATAAGGATGGTTGGTCAGGCCAAGATAACTGTTGGAGCCGAGCATTAACACATCGCTCCCGTTAAGCTTAACATTCGTGTCCTGATCGGAGTGGATCACCCTGAAATAGGGATAGATCCCGGCCTCACGTGCTTCGTCAGCATCTTTGTATTGATATGCTTTTTGAAATATGTTGGGGCGAACAGACGTGTTTTCAACTGTATTTCCTTGATGTCCCATGATTCCTTTCCTTAACTATTGACCAATGCTAAGATCAGTAATCCGCTAACCGCTCTATAGCCATTATTCCTTGACGATCTTTTGGTTATGAACCTAAGCGTTCACCAACAATACGACCAGGTACGAAGTTAATTGCTTTGGGAAACATATAGGGCATGAATGCTCTGCTCTAAGTCAAATTGAATCGTTTCTCCGCACTTTGGAAAATCATTTTGTTCATAGGCCCAATCCTTAGACAGCATTTCTTTACATTTTTCCTTGTTGAAAGCCGACTGACGATTGACCTTTTCATTAAGAAAAGCAACGGAGCGTAAGACGAACTCCGGAATTTGGACTTTGAGCGATCGTGGCCGCAAGATTTTTCTTGCAATGGTCCCTAACTCAGCCATATTGTAAATACGCCCATCGTAAACGTAAAAAATGCCGCGTTCCTTTTTGTCTATGATGATGCGCTCCATGAACCTGACAAGATCGCTTATGTTGATGAGGGTCACCTTTGTTTCGCCATTGCCAATGATGGGGGTGATGCCATTTTTGACGATGTCAAAATATTGACGGACCTCGCGGTCCCACTGGCCGTAAATGCCTGGTGCACGAACAATGGCAATATTGAGCTCTTCTTCGAAAACATACGGCCAATGAAGTTGTTCGCCTTCCCGCTTCGTCCGCCCATAGGCTGTCAGGGGCATGAGGTTATCTGTTCGGGTAGGATCAGTATGGCCATAGTCCCGGGGCCCTACTACCGCAAGCGTACTCATTAAAAAATAGCCCTTGATGGTGTCTTTATGATCAAGGTAGGCATGGAGTAAGGTTGCGCTAATATCGCGGTTGACCTTTCGTAATTGCTGCTCGCCCGCACCGGCTGTCATCCCTACAAGGTTGTACACGTAATCCGCCTTCCGGAAACTATTTTGCAAGGTGCTTTTGTCCAAAAAGTCAACTGTTTCAATTGTGACCGGGTAATCAGCCAGAAAGCTTGTGTCACTACTCGATCTAACAAGGCAGGTAATAGCAGGAGGTTGGGGAAGACGTGTAAGGTAATCGACAAAGTTCTTGCCAACAAAGCCCGTAGCACCTGCTATACAAACGTTACAATTCTCCTTCATAAACCCTGAATTTCTTGTAAACATGAGACCCGATGTTCTCGAGCTCCTTGGTCATCATTTCGTTGTTTTCAAGAATCCAGCCGAGATCAGCCCAGAGGTACTCTTTTTCGACAGCATTCTTGTAGGTGTAGTAGATCATCATGGCTTCAACACCTTTTTGCCGGTATTCAGGAATAACGCCCATGATCAGGTTGCGTAGCCTGTTGATCTTTTTCCAGTCTTTCATGATCTTGAAAATGCCGAAGGGAAAAAGTTTACCGTTGGCCCGCTTCATAGCTTGATTGGCGTCCGGCAGTGATAGCGAAAACCC
>PXTV01000048.1:4891-11640 GCA_003022985.1 Bacteroidetes bacterium SW_11_45_7
CCTCGAGCAGCATACCGCAGCTATCGTTGGTAGAAAAATTCATGGGGCCCCTGGCAATTGTCATGCCCTTTTCACGTCCAAAAGCTTCTACGCGTTGGAGCAAAAGCCGGCTCACGTTCTTGTCATCGATAAAATCAAGAAAGCCAAAGAACACGACATCTTCATTGTGAAATTCGTTATGCCGGTGATTGATAATGGCTGAGACCCTGCCAACCAGGCGATTGTCCTGAACGGCCAGGAAGTGCTCAACCTCAGCATGGTTAAAGAAGGAATTTTTCTTTGGGTTGAAAAGCTTTTTTTCCTCAGCTAATAACGGGGCTACCCAATTCGGCTCGTTTTGATAAAGCTGCATGGGCAGCTTGAGAAATTTGTTCAAATCCCGGCCCGACTTGACTTTCTGAATTTCTATCATAGAGCTACTCGTTTACTATCCTGCTTATAAGAATACAAGTTTAAGATAATTGCACTACGAATAGTGCTCCATTTACAGGGCATTAAAAAAAGGGCTACCAACTGAATGGTAACCCTTTTTGGAGTACGGTAATGAAATGGGTTATTAATCCTTTGTGATCACCAACTTGCGGTTGAAGACTTCGTTGTCAACAGAGATCACAGCATGGTACGTACCATCGGCCACATTATCCAATGAGAAGTCGATGGTTGTTGAACCTGACTCAATTGTCACTTCCTTGTCGCTGACCACTTGCCCCAATGTGTTGTAAAGCTTGATTTTCATGTCTTTTTTCTCAGAGGAGTTGACCATGAGCTTTGAATCTTCAGTTGAGGGGTTCGGGATGAAATCACTTATGGTAAAGACATTGCCATCTTCAATCATGGCCGTTACTACTTGTGTTTTTTCAAATTTGCCGTTGAAGTCGATCTGCTTGAGGCGATAGTAATAAACAGTATTGTGCTCAACGTTGTAATCATCGAAGTTGTACGTTTGCTTCTCCTGTGTTGTTCCGTTGCCTTCAACCCAGCCGATTTTTTTGAAATCCGTTCCTTTTTGGCGCCTGTGCACCTCAAAGCCATCGTTGTTGACCTCCGTAGCCGTGGCCCAGTTGACTCTTATGTACTCATTATCCACGCCATGCGCTTCAAGGTTGATAAGCTCCACAGGCAAACCGCTTCCATTTTGAAAACCGGCCGGGGCAAATCTGGAAAAGCTGCTGAGATTTTCGGCTTTAAGCCCTTGAATGGAAGGATTGCCACCAATTGTCTGCCCTTGCGCTACCGTCATGAACTCACACATGTCACCGGAGTTCCACACATCATCGTTCCACACATAACTACTGTAATTGTTTCCGTTCCAGGTGTCATGATCATCCAGGTTACTTGTTTGTTCATCCGTTTTCAGGAGCTTAAAAGTGGAGTAGGAGCCAGTTTCTTGGAAATCGCCCCGGAAATCACTTTGAGAGCTTTGAGCTGTGGCGTTAGCTTCAATTGTAATATCGTAATTCCAACTTCCATTACTACCACTCGGGCTAATGTCCCAAACACCGTAATCTGCAATCATACGGTCTAACTCAACCCATTGATCGTCACCACTACACTGGACAATGTGAGAAAACCAAGGATTATTGCTAAAGCCTTTGGTAGGACCGAAAGTGCCTATATCGGATTTTTCAACAAACTTGGCAGTAATTGATTCGTTACTCGGTACACTTGAGAATGATAAGGTGAATCCTGTATATCTTTCATTTTCGGTACCAATAGGGAATCTGTAATCACCCGTGCTGTTGATTTTCCATTCAAGCCCTTCACCTGCATTGTTGTTACCGGTTAGCTGAATATAGCGTCCATTTGATGTATCGATATTCGCAAAACCAGCACTGGAGCCTTCAAAAATCAATTTGTTAGAATTGGTTGCAATCTTGGAATTCGTATTACCAGATAAATCGATTTCTCGGGCAACTGTTAAATCGGATTGCAGCTCAAGTCCACCAATCCAGTTGCCTGCAACTACAGTTCGAGGGTTGTTAACTTTAACTTTATAAAATGAAGGACTGCCGTAAACGGATTGAGTAGTTGTGTTTTTAAACCTAATCAATCTCTTCTGACCTGAATTACCCCAATTGTAAGTTGCACCATTCTTGCGGTGGTAGTCTCCTGACAATTCGATGAGGCCGTTATTTGTAATTGTGGCGTTATCGTTCTTAACGTTTCCATCAACGTAGACTTCTGCATTATCTTCTACGGTAACACTTGCCCCATCGTTGTAAAATTCATCTTGGGCATGTAGGGAGAAACCGGCTATCAGTGTGATGAGTAATGTTGTGTAAAGCTTGTACATAATAACTTTGGTTTTGTGAGAGAATCGATCTCATTATCTCAAATGTAATGTTTTCTTAGCTTTTTAGCAAATGAAATTTTGCTTTTCTAATTGATTCGTGTATCAATCCAATATCACCAATGTAAGAAGGATATCTTGTAAAAGCAAGGGGTAGAAATGAATTTTTAGAATAACCCGGTTAGAGGTTCCTGTCAACAATGTGGCTAAAGCCACTGTTGCATGTGCTTTTGAACCCGTCAGCTAAAGCTGACGGCAATTGGTAATGCCCGGATTTTGCCGTTGGCTTCAGCCAACGGGTACCAATCAATTTAACGATAGCGGCTTTAGCCGCATTGTTGTACCCACAACCATTGGAACCCGTAGCCGTATTTTTCTATGAATTTTTTTCCCCTTGAGATGGAACGCTGCTTTTTGAAAGAAAAGACCATCTCTCTTTGATTATCCAGGCTTAATTGATGTCATCGACCCCATAAGCGGCCTCGCCTGAAAATACTTCTTGAACCGGTCCTTCAAGCCATACATCACTGAAGGTGTCATTTTTCAAGAATTGAAAATGAACAGCTAACTCACCGCCCTTCGCGTACAACCTTTGGTGACTAATATCGTTTAATTGAGGGGCCTTTTTTTGGATCACCTCAGCGGCAATAGCGGCAGCAACAGCCCCGGTACCGCAGGAATACGTTTCGGCTTCTACACCCCGCTCATAAGTTCTGAGTTTGTGTGGCTGATTATCTCTTAGCTCCACAAAATTGACGTTAACGCCCTTTTCTGCATAAGGGGCACTATTTCTGATGGATCGCCCCTTGCTCTCAACATCCATTTGGTCAATATCATGGTGGAATTGGATATAGTGAGGCGATCCGGTATCGATGAAGAAATCTTCGCCAATTCGCTCAATAGCGGTCACATCAGCCATTTGAACTGCTATGCTGTCCGTGTTGATGCTTGCTTCATGAATGCCGTCATATGCCTCAAATGATAACCTTGCCCCTTTGATCATACCCAGTTTCCCGGCAAATGCTACTGCGCACCGGCTGCCATTGCCGCACATGCTCCCTTCACGGCCATCGGCATTGAAATAGACCATTTTGTAAGCCACCTCATGGTGATGGCGTATGCAGATCAAACCATCTGCGCCAATGCCAAACCTTCGTTGACAAAGGTTGGCAATCAGGGTTTGATGATCTTCCGGAAACCATTCACTACGATTGTCGATGAGAATGAAATCGTTGCCTGTGCCATGATATTTTACAAAAGGAATCGTCATAAAGATCGTGCTATTCGATGAACGGTGATGTCAACAGCTCTTGACTATCGTTCATCTATTGTCCAAAATAATGAACAATTCCCCGGAAAGTGCTATTACTAAAGTAAATATCACTTCTCAGCTGATAATCGATTTATAAAGGATGGCATTCCATTTTATGGCAAAGATGCGATGCAAGTAGTGTAGGCATAGAAATTGTGGAGGGTTTTACAAACAATTGGATTGTTGGACAAAAAGTAATAACACCATGAATTGGAAAAATATTGGAACAACTTTAGTGCTGTCAATATTGACCGCTATTGGCGCTCTAGTTGTCTATGATTCATTTATCGATGAGGATCAAGCGATCGAGCAACCTGCCTCTTTTCGGACCGATCAAAATTTTCAGGGGCAAACGCAGCTAACGAATTTCCGGGAAAAAGATGAAGCGGTTTCATCCACTAAAACCGGCTCCCATGTCAATGTCGATTTCACGGAGGCTGCCGGTAGTGCTACGCCTTCAGTGGTGCACATTAAGACGAAGGTGAAACCCGATAGATCAGCAAGGGGGCGTAATCCCCTGCGGCATTTTTTCGATGATGAACAGTGGCAAGGCCCCCGGGGAAGGCCTAACCGCCCGCGGCAAGGATCGGGTTCAGGCGTCATCGTCTCATCCAATGGCTATATTGTCACAAATAATCACGTTGTGAGCAAGGCAGATGAGATTCAAGTGACGCTGCATAACAAGCGCACCTATGAGGCTGAAAAAGTGGGGCATGATCCCATGACCGATATTGCACTTTTAAAAATCGATAAGAAAGGGCTTCGGCCCATTCAAATTGGCAATTCGGATTCCCTGCAGGTGGGTGAATGGGTGCTTGCTGTGGGCAACCCTTTTAACCTTTCCTCTACTGTTACTGCCGGCATTGTCAGTGCCAAGGCACGTAATATCAACATTCTCAAAGACAGGGCTGCCATTGAGTCATTTATCCAGACAGATGCAGCTGTCAATCCCGGCAACAGCGGTGGCGCCCTTGTCAACCTGGATGGTGAACTGATCGGCCTCAATACAGCTATTGCAAGTCCTACAGGCACTTACGCAGGTTATGCTTTTGCCGTACCCTCGAATCTTATGAGAAAAGTTGTTAGGGATTTGAAAAAGTATGGCATTGTGCAACGTGGTTATTTAGGGGTCAGTATTCGCAGCGTTGATAGTGAAACGGCCGATCAACTCGGCTTAAACTCGTTAAGTGGCGTGTATATTGCCGGTGTTCAGGAAGGTAGTGCTGCAGACGATGGTGATTTGCAAGAAGGTGATGTGGTGATTGGCGTCAATGATCAAAAGGTGGAAAGCCCGCCTGAACTTCAGCAAACAATTGCACAATTCCGGCCGGGCGATCAAGTGACCATCCATTATCGTTAATGGGGGCTGATTTCCAACCCCTGACAGAACAGCAAAAAAACAAATTTGATGTTGATCACGGTATTCAAGTCACATCAATATCAAAGGGGAGTATTAGTAAGTATACCAACATGCAAAAGAGTTTTGTCATTACCCATATCAAGCGGAAACCTGTTGACTCCGTTGATAAACTGATATCTATCGTTGAAGATAATAAGGATGAAGGGGTGATGGTTCAGGGATTCTATCCGGGTCAGCCAGGCACCTATTACTACGCTTTTGGTTTGAGTTAAACAGCTTTTTTCGTAGCTTATCCCACTCATCAGGAAAGAACTTGAAGCCATTGGCCGGGTTGGGCAAGGACCGGCTAATGGCTTTTATTCATTCTTAACCACCCTGATTTTCTTAACCTCAAAAGTCTCGGCCTCACGAATTGTTAACAAGTAGATGCCGCGCGATACATTGTGCAGATCGATTTGAACTGTTCTCGTTTCTTCTGTTGGCTCAATGGTTCTTAGTTTACGACCCCGGACATCATATAAAGTAAGCCTGGCATCTTTGAGTTTGTCTTTTGCTTGAAGATGAAGTTGATCTGTTGCAGGATTGGGGTAGACAATGATGTCTTGCTCTGCTTTTGCAGGTGCTCCTATGCTTGTTGTATCGTCATCCATCGTATCAGTTGTGGCTTCAGCTACAGTGTCAAACTCGCTTACCAAAAGCTGGTGGCCGCTGCAATAAGGTGCTTGATCATCGAACTGTGTTGCTATGCCTCGTATGGTCAATGTATCGATTGGTGCCGGTGTTGTTGACAATGGGGAATTGGCATCGACCCGGGCATTAATGGTATCGGTTCCATTGTAAAAATGCACATTAAAGCCGGCATTGCTCGTGTCGTTCCAGTTTTGGGGATCGATCAGCCAGGAGTTGGTGAAAGCCACGTGCTCGCCTTGATTCGTTTCGCTGACATTTGTGATGGTATCCGGTGGATACAGCACATTGCCGGTTGACAGCAGCTCAATAGAATCGGGTACGATCTCTTCTTTACCGTTAAATTGGTCAATTTCGCCTTTGATCCTGAGCTCATCACCTATCGTAACAGAGCTGTAATTGGTGACCGTGTCAAAACTGAAGACATTGATTCCGCCTGTGCTGTCCTGAAGATAAAAATCATACCCGCTTGTCGTGAAATTCATGGAGTGCACAACACCGGTTACAAATCCTTTTTCGCCAATGGAATCGGCAATACAGTCGGGCCCTGATGTGTTATTGACCTCACCGATGGTGTACTGTTGATCATCGTCTTCAATGGTTATGGTTAACAAGGAATCGCTAATGGTTGCATTGCCGGAAGGATTGGTAAGCTCGATCTGTGCTGTTTTATCAGACGAAGGTTGGGCATTATCGAGAATGCTAACGGTGATGGTTTGACTCCCTGCCAAGCCTGCCGGGAATTGCACACTATCGGTTGATAAGGCAATGTCATTCGAAGTTGCTGCAGGCGCCAAAATTGTATCCAGAGCAGCAACGGTTGCACTGAGATCCGGATTGGTTAATTGAACAGTAAACGTTACAGGGCCTTCTGTTTCAGTGACAGTGATGTCATTTCCTGCCAGGGATAAAACAGGGGATTTTTTCTGCAATGTATCCGTAAGATAGAATTCATAACCGCTGCACGCATTCTGGGAAGATTGCGAGCCAACGCAAATGAGGTCGACAGTATCTGAAAGAGGCGGCATATTGTAAAAGCCGGTGTTACTATCGATCCTTGCTGTAAGTGTATCGGGGCCATTCGTGACCAAGACATCATA
>PXTV01000048.1:11713-13445 GCA_003022985.1 Bacteroidetes bacterium SW_11_45_7
GAGACTTTTCTGATCGTGTCCGGCTGCACGTAGATCAGCCCTTTTGATTGAGCAATTTGCCCAACAACCCGGAAGCGATCCCCTTGCTGAATGCTACCCTGGTAACCGAAGCTATTCAATGAGTCGATCACAGCGATACCGCCCGTTGGGCCCTGGATGAAAAATTGAACACCACTGTTACGGTAATCGGTGCTGGTCACAATGCCTTCAAAAGCAGCACTCGTGCCCGCTGAATCTGCTTCACAACTGGCGTTTGACGAGTTATAATCCCCAATTGCCTCAAATGAATCGGGCAGATCATCATCCTGAATGGTGAGTGTAAAGGTAGAATCGGGCCCTTTTACTGCATTGGACATGATATTGCTTATTGAAAGTATCACCGTTTCGCTCGTTTCATTGATGGAATCCTCAAGAACTGACAAGTTGACGGTTTGATTGGTGTCGCTACAGCCGGGGAATGTAACTGAAACCGGGCTGCTGATGTTATAGTCTTTCCCGGAATCGGCACTTCCGCCTGTTACGGATACTTCAAGCATTGAGGGCGCTTGCTTGGGATTGGTGATGGTTAGAGCTACTGCTACAGTTTGGCTATCCTCCACCACAGTTAACGATGATTGAGCAAATGCTACTTCTGCGCTATCCGCTGCCGGGCAGGTTGTGTTGATATGGCGTGCTAAATTCGTGGTATCATCCTGAGGATAGGTATTCCATTGGGTTGCCCCTTTTTGCCAATTCTTCGTTCCTTTTTGAACCGTATCAGCTCTCACCAGCGTATTGTCTTTTGTATCTTCATTACCAACTTGCCAACCGCTGGAGGGTTGATTACCGATTACCCCGATCATATCGAGCGTATCGGCCCCTTCCAAAAGGACGATCACATCATCGCCATTGAAGTTGGTAATACCGGAAGTGACATCTGCTTTATTGAGAATGAACGAGTCCGCTTGAGAGTTGACAATCCCAAATGTTCCTTTAGCCGGGATCGTGGCATTTGGTGAATAACTCTGATTGGGCAATGTACTTCCGTTGTTGTAAAGTTGAATCGTGTAGTTGCTTAGATCGATGCACCGCGATGTTGGATTGTAAAGCTCGATGAGTTTGTTGAAGGAACTTCCTTCAATATATTGAGAAAAAAAGATGTTGTTGCAGTCTGACGGTTGGGCGTGGGCCTTACTAATGGTCATCATGAAGCCGATGAGCAGGATGAGGCTAATGCGCAAAATAGAAACCATAATTGTTTTTTTACAAACTTACATCCTTTTATATAGAGAAAGGTTAATGGAATTTTAACAAATGATGGTGATTGGCTTGTATTTGCTGAGCATTTGTCATTATAGCTTATAAAACGCCCACCGGTGCTCATGTAACCAAACCGTTTGTTCATAAACTTGCCCTATGATAGTCACCAATGCATTCCTGAATCAGACGCTGTCAGGGAAAAGGCCTTTTCACAGGTATCCTTTTTTGGTCTGATCTCTTTTTACTAATTCAACATGACAGGGTTGTCAATTCGTTGAGAACCGTTTGGGCCATCTGGGTTGAGCGGTTCTTTTTTTATGGCCGTTTCAGGAATCAGGGCGCGTTAAAGTTTCTCAGCATAAGTTTTCATAAGCGTCAAGTAGTTCTTAGCTTTCTGTAAACGGCCATTACTAGTGTCTTCGGTCTCCGCCTGCTGTGCTTTAATGGCGGCCACCTTTGCCTTGACATTGGCACGATGAAGCTTGTAATAGCG
>PXTV01000049.1:0-1359 GCA_003022985.1 Bacteroidetes bacterium SW_11_45_7
GCTTTCTTCCTCTCTGCCATATTTTTGAGCGTATGGTGTCCTTCACCTATACTATGTGTGGGGTATCCATCTACTATGCCGAGAGCATCGATACGGTTGCCGACAATCTCAAGGAGGTGCAGCCCCATTTCTTCACAACGGTGCCCCGTTTACTGGAAAAGGTCTATGAACGCATTGTCAGTAAAGGCAATGAATTAAGCGGCATCCAGCATAAATTGTTTTTCTGGGCGCTCAATTTAGGCCTCAATTATGAGGTCAACAACGACCAAGGTCTATTCTATAACCTGCAGCTCGCCTTAGCCAATAAACTCATCTTCAATAAATGGCGCGAAGCGTTAGGTGGTAATGTAATCGGCATTGTGACTGGTGCAGCAGCATGTCCCGCCAAATTAACCAAGGTTTTTACGGCAGCTGGCGTCCCTATTAAAGAAGGATACGGCCAAACGGAAACGTCACCTGTGCTTACATTCAATCGATTTGAAGAGGGAGGCACAAAAGCTGGCACTGTGGGAAAACCTATCGACAAGGTAGAAGTGAAGATCGCTGAAGATGGTGAAGTGATTGCCAGAGGCCCCAACATCATGCTGGGCTATTACAAAAACGATGAAGAGACCAAAAAAACCATCGATGAAGATGGCTGGCTCCATACAGGTGACATGGGCAAGTTCGATGGCGAATTCCTCAAGATCACCGGCCGGAAAAAAGAACTCTTCAAAACCTCTGGCGGGAAATATGTAGCCCCGCAGATGATCGAGAACAAGATGAATTATCATCTGATCAAATCGGAAGTTGACAAATACAACCAGGAATTCAGTCATGTGGAGCAGATCAAGAAGTTTACAATTCTTCCCAACGAATGGACCATCGACAGTAAAGAGCTAACCCCAACGATGAAAGTAAGACGCGGTGTCGTGGAACAAGAATACAGCTCCTGCATTGAAGCCATGTACTAAGATTGATTTGCTCAAAGGGTATAAAATCAGGATTACGAGGAGGAGACAGAAAAATCCTGATCAATCCACATTACATTTGCAGCTCGCTCGCCAACAACCAGGCCATAAGCCCCATTCCCGTTGCAAGTGCCTTTTCATCGATATCGAAAGCAGGTGTATGAAGCCCTGAGGTTATGCCTTCCTCCTGATTGCCAACCCCCAGCCGATAGAAACAGCCGGGCATCACTTGCGAGTAGTAAGCAAAATCCTCGGCCGTCATGCGGATCGGTAGATCGATCACGTTGTTATACCCCATGTAATCCCTGGCTGCACTTTGTGCTCTTGATGTAAGTGCCGGCTCATTGATCACACAGGGATACCCTTTCACAATATTCACATCACATCCACCACCCATGCTTTTAGCCGT
>PXTV01000049.1:1387-10785 GCA_003022985.1 Bacteroidetes bacterium SW_11_45_7
GAATCACGTTGGTTGCCCCATTTCCCTGAATTTTGCCAAATGATAGTACCGAGGGCGTCAGGGGATTCGCATGCCGGCTCACAACCTGCTGAAGGGATGTGATAATGTGCGAGGTAATGAGCACCGGATCAAAGTTCATATGAGGCAGAGCAGCATGACCGCCTTTGCCTTTGACAGTAAGGTAAAGCTCGTCAGCTGAGGCCATATAAGTGCCCGCCCGAAAGCCAACCTTGCCTGCTTCCAGCTCAGGATAAACATGCTGGCCGAAAATGGAAGCGGGTTCGGGGTTTTGAAGAGCCCCTTCGTCAATCATAAAAGAAGCACCGCCAGGCAACTTCTCTTCTGAGGGCTGAAAAAGGACTTTGATTGTGCCGTCCCATCGGTCGCTCAGTTCATGCAGGATCTTGACTGCGCCCAACATGGAAGAGGTATGCACGTCATGCCCACAAGCGTGCATTCTGCCTTCGTTTTGTGACTTGTAGGGCACTTCATTGGCTTCCTGGATGGGGAGGGCGTCCATGTCGGCACGACCTGCGACTACTTTGCTGTTGGGATTGTTCCCTTGCAGGATGGCAATAATACCAGTCTTCGCTATGCCGCTTTCATAGGGAACACCCCACTCATCGAGCTTTTGGGCTACAAATGCTGAGGTTTGATACTCTTCAAAAGACAGTTCCGGATGTTGATGGATGTGCCGCCTGTACTGGATGATCTCATCCAAGTACTTCTCTGCGAGTTGGTGAATATCGTTTTGTAGCGGCACGGCAATTTTTTAGATACACAAGATATTCAGACAATGCATTTTAGCTTACCGGAAAATAAGGCGCCACCATTCAAAAATGGCAGCTTCACTTAATGCATATCCTAGCATTGCAATGATTTACTTATTTGCCCACTTGATGGTGCAGCCAACAGCTTTTGTATGAGAGGGCTCTGGTTCTTCGCCATTCATCAAGGCATTTAAAGCATTGCGCAAATACTGCTTTTCAACTTTTTCCGGGTTGTAGGTATTGTCGTCAATGGCGCCAATATAAGCTACTCGGTACTTTTCTTCACCCTCTTTCTCCAGTAAGTACACATGAGGTGTACGGGTGGCGCCATAGGTCTTGGCAATCTCCTGGGTTTCATCCATCATGTAGGGGAATGGATAGCCCTCTTTTTCGGCCCTTTCTTTCATATTCTCCAAAGGGACAGTGGTTACAGGTAAAGATGACCTGGAAGCCCTTGGCGTCTTCGTAGTCTGACATTGACACAGTGCCGCCATCAACGCTTTTGAGATCGAAATCGCGCGCATAATCGCCAACTTCATATCCTTCACTTCCGGAGCGGAAGCAAGCAAACAATGCAATTGTGAAAAAAAGCAGGAGATATCGTGTCATAAGTTACCGGTTTAGTTGTTGTTGAATCATAGAATTGAGCTCATCGTATTCGAATTCTTTCTCGTAAAAGTGCTTTTTACCTGTCTGATGGTTGACAATAAGTGTGGCCGGAATAGCTCCGGACCAATCCTTGCTCACTTGATCGATCCAGGCATTGTAATCAGGTGCATTTAATAACAGAACCTCAGCCTGCAAGTCCCTTTTTTGGACAAACGGCTTTACATCTTCCTCCAGCTTCTTGACATAGTCAAGACTAACAAGGACCACATTCAGCCCTTTATCCTCATATTTCCCATAGACTTTTTCAAAGTACGGCAATTCTTTAACACATGGTTTACACCATGTTGCCCAGAAATTGTAAACCGTCACTTTTCCGTGCTTTTGCGACAGCCACTTTTGCTGGAACTCATCAAAACCCATTACCTCTATTTCTTCACCTGCGGCATCTTGCTCGGCAGCAAGCAGCTTCTGATACACAGGCCGGTCAGGATTGCCCAATTGGGCAAAGCAGGTGTTGGACAGCAACAAAAGGATGAGGAGCATTCGCATGATGGGGTTAGACCTGTGTTTTCAATTCATGTTTAATGTAAGACGTACAAAGTTATGCTATCACAAGCTTTCAGTGAAAATAAAGGAAGTCAGATTAATGCTTAATAAAATTATAAGTGGCCAAATCTTGTATTTTTCATTATTTTTGGCCACTTATAAAATTAAGTAGAATGAGTAAACTTCTTGGGAGGTATCAAGAACAGGAAATACTTAAGCACGCACTACAGTCTGCTAAATCGGAGTTAATTGCCATCTATGGAAGGCGCAGAATCGGCAAAACCTACCTGGTTCGCCAGGTCTATAAAAGAAAGCTATATCCGGCTTGAAATGACCGGGCTGCATGACGCCACATTGGCTGATCAGTTAGAAAACTTCCACCTTACACTTTCACAGAAGGGCATGAATACTCCCAAGCCCAAAAGTTGGTTGGTCGCCTTTCACCAGTTGAGTCAATACATTGACAGCTTGACCACAAGAAAATTTTTAAGTGTGCTTATCTGTTTTTCCTATTTTTGCCATACACATAGGTCGAACCAACCCCCCCATTTTGTAAAAGATCTCGTTCAATAATAATTTCACCAAAATTATTATCAGCACTAAAGCCGGCTACATCACCACTTCCATCGAATACTAATTTCCCCTCAATCTTACTCAATCGCCCCCTATTATAGGCGGTGTCTTCTAGAATCAGCACTATGCCTTGTTTTTCTAAGGAACTATGTAAAGAATCCAGTTGATGTTTTGTCATCTGAGAGGAAAAGGTAACCCTTAGTGGATCTCTCACTACAAATTCAAGACAAACCAAAAATCCAAGAAAAAATGATAAGAAAATTATGAAAGTTTTACGTGCCATGATTAGAGGAAGATTTTCTGAAGATCTCTGTCTGTTAGCCATTCATTTATCTGATCCTGCTCTTCTTCCGGAAGATAAAGGAAATTGGTTTTTAACCTTTGAGCAATATACTCATATTCACGCATATTATCTCTTTCAGCAGCATCGATAATTTGAAGCACATCACGAGCAACTCCTTCAGAAGGCTTTGACTCAAAACCGCTAACAAAATCAGAAAATTCATTATTTCTGTCGATTTGTGCTCGAGAGAAAGTTACATCCACTTGATCGTCTCCATGCCAAGCTTTTCCTCCATCACAATCACAATTAGCTGTTAGAAAACAATAACAACTTGAACAAGCTTCACAATCGCATTCTGCTGAACATTCACCACCAAAAATAGTTTCACAATTACAATTGGATGCAGGCATTGGACGTGATAATTTCTCATTATCCATTGAAGGCATGGGAGTAGTCCATAAAATGATTGAAACGAATACTGTAAACAAATGGGAAGAGTAAAACATGATTTTTTGTTTTAGTTATAGAAACCAAGTTATATCATTTATATTAAAAAAAAGGCTATTTTACATTTTTTTTACTTTAATTTGTATGTTATTGTTTATCAATACATAATTCCCCTGACCATCGATCATAACAAAATGATTAACAAAGGGTGCAGATCAATTTACTCATCCATAAAGCAAACAAAGCCAACAACTTATGCAAGACTAAGTTCTAGAAGGGCAAAAACACTATACAAAGAGGTATGCCGAAGAAAAAGAACTTGTGGAATAGGATGATTGTCGCCTTGGTACAAATCAATACCGTCAAAAAAATTTCCTCAACATGATCGTAGCTTATAGCGTCAAAGAAAATCAATACAGCTTAGAGCTGGTCCAAAGCCAGATGACAATAGATCAGTTATTCACTTATTTATAAACAATTTATAAGTGGCCAAAACTTTTAAAATTGATAAGATTCGGCCACTTATAAGGTAAAATATAATCCTTTCGAGCGCCCCTATCTCCCTTCAATCACTTATCCTTTTCTTTTTCTTTTTCTTCATGCTTTCATGCTTCACCTCGATCAATTCAAATCCTCATCATCCAACCCTTCTGTCATGGAGAACACCGAACTAAAGAGGTCCTTGAACTGCAGGCCGCCCCTTTCCAGCGGGTTCTTGCTAAGCATGGAGTATTCAGCAAGGCCGTGCAGCAAGAATTCCATTAACAGCAATTTCTCGTGCCGTTCTGCTTTCGGGAAGTGTTTATCGACAAGCTTTTCGAGTCCTTTCACTTCTTTAAGGCGCTTCTCGTATTGATCCTCCGGCAAGTCGTTCAGCAAATCGAGCACATTCCCCTGCTCAAACCAGCTTGTGACATCCTTGTAGGGATTATCGTCCTTATCTTTCTTAATATTTTCCGGATTGGGGAAGTATTGCGGGAACAGCGTCCGAACAGCTTTACCAATCAAATTCTGAGCAACCAGAGCAGGACCTTCCTGTTCGCCTTCATAGACGAGCTCAATTTTGCCTGTTATAGAAGGAATAACGCCCCAGAAATCAGCAATGCGGATGTAGGATTTGTCCTCGCGATTGATGAGGACTCGCCTTTCCGCTGCACTGTAAAGGTTTTCGAATGCCGAAATTGTGAGGCGGGCCGAGACGCCACTTTTCGAATCAACGTACTCGCTCTCACGCGCTTCAAAGGCAATTTGCTCGGCAAGATCTTCAACGAGTTGATGATGATCGACAAGCTCCTTTTGTTGCTCAGTGATGCGCGCCTCCTGCTTGGTGATCTTCTTCGATTCCTCGATGGTGTTGGGATAGTGCGTAAGGATCTGGCTTTGGATGCGATCCTTGAGAGGCGTCACGATGGTGCCGCGATTGGTGTAATCCTCAGGGTTGGCAGTAAAGATGAACTGGATATCGAGCGGCAGGCGGAGTTTGAAGCCGCGTATTTGCACATCTCCTTCCTGAAGAATATTGAATAACGCCACCTGGATGCGCGGCTGCAGATCAGGCAGCTCATTGATAACAAAAATGCTGCGATTGGAGCGCGGTACCAACCCGTAATGAAGCACGCGCTCATCCGAATAGGGCAAGCGCAGGTTGGCAGCTTTAACAGGGTCGATGTCACCGATCAAATCGGCAACAGATACGTCAGGTGTTGCTAATTTTTCAGCATAACGGGCTTCTTGCCCTATCCACTCGACAGGAGTATCATCACCTTTCTCATTGATTTGCTCGCGGGCATACGCGGAGATCGGGTGGAGCGGATCGTCATTGATTTCGGAACCGGCAATGATGGGGATGTAATCATCGAGCAAAGCAGTCATGAGTCGTGCAATACGTGTTTTGGCCTGACCACGCAACCCGAGAAGGATCATATCGTGCCGCGAAAGAACAGCACGCTGCATATCGGGAATGACGGAATCCTCATAGCCAACAACTGAACTGAAGATATCCTCGCCATTTTGGAGTTTGGCGATCAGGTTATCGCGCAGCTCTTCTTTAATCGACTTGAATTGATAACCTGCTTGCTTCAGTTCGCCAAGTGTTTTTATGCTGGTATCGATTTGGTGTGCCATGTTTGATGTCAGATTTAAAATTTAAGATACAAGATTGATAGCGCTCGAATCGAATTACTCTTGTTGCTTCAATTAACGATCAATGCCCTAATAACTACTTATGGCCAATGAACCCCAACCAACTAACTCAATAACTTAATAACTTAATAGCTCAGTAACCCGATAACTCCTATCGAACCCTTTTACTCCTGTTGCGCTCGTAATCCTCGAAGACGAACTCACCAAGCCCATCAAGTGACGTATAGAATGCTTTCCCATTGTTCGCCTGCGTAAAATCCTGAACAAATTTCTGCAAATAGGGATCACGGGCCACCATAAAAGTAGTCACGAGAATGTTGAGTTTGCGGCAGTAACGCCCGAGATTCAGTGTTTTGTTGATAATGCGCCTGTCAAAGCCCATGCTGTTTTGATAATACCTGCCGCCTTCCTTCATGCAAGTGGGCTTTCCATCGGTTATCATGAAGATCTGCTTATTATTGTTTTTGCGCCTCCGCAGGATGTCCATTGCTAACTCCATACCGGCAACCGTATTTGTATGATATGGGCCAACATTGAGGTAAGGCAAGTCCTTAATCTTGATCTGCCAGGCATCATCCCCAAACACAATTACATCGAGCGTATCCTTTGGGTAGCGAGTCGTAATTAGCTCGGATAAAGCCATAAATATCGATCATCAGCACCGTTGAGGTCTGAGTTTTGTACTCCGTTTCCTGCACCTCAAGGTCATCTTCGGTCATGGCAAAGGAATCCGGCCCGTGGTTAATTTGCGCATTGCGCATCGATTCGGTCATGGCAATATTTTCCGGTGCATCGCCATACCGGAAATCGCGGAGGTTGCTGGTAGGCTCATCCCCAATGCCCGAATAGTTGGTACTGTGATTGCCGCTTTTGCTTTTCTTAAGTTTACCGAAAACATCTTCAAGGGACCTCTGCCTTATAACCTGTTCGGTTTTGGGGGTTATTTGGATTTCCATGTTTGAGGAGCCGTCATCATTGAGGTAACCCTCTTTCTTCAGGTCTTCGATAAAATCATCCATATTGTAGCCATCTTCGGAAAGCTGGTATTCCTTATCCAGCTCTTTCATCCAATCGATGGCTTCTTCTGCATCGCCTGCTGTGTACACGAGCAATTCCAGAAACAAGTCGAGGAGTTTCTCAAATGTGCTGTTGTACTGCTTTTGAGGGATGTATTTTGTAAAGCGATACCCTGGCATGGGATAAATTTGAGATTTAAGATTTAAAATATAAAATTGCAGATATATCAATTATTGTTGTGGCATCTACTAATTTCTTCGTGTATTCATGTAACTGTGGCTATTCGAGCAAGATTCATCATGAACAACAAAGAAACGCTAATTTGGATTTTCCAATGTAATGGAAAAACGGGAAACTCTTATTTAGCCCCAACATTATAAGGCAAAGAAATGAAGATGATCATCACATACGGTATCCATTGAAACAGCTAATGGCGCTTTTGGTTTTGGTCCTTATGCTTTTTTGTCTCAGGTGCTAAGGGAAACAACAATTCGCCATTTCTTGCCGAAGTTGATAATACTACGGGTAAAGTCATCGATAACGTCAATACCTGGCTGGATTCCGTTGTTGTGATGCTTCCCAACTTTTTTTGGCAATTTTTGTGTTGCTGCTGTTTTTTTGTTGGCAAAATTGCTGCGCGGGACTATTGTTAAACTCCTCCGAAGACTTGTTAAACACCCCTCTGTCAATCAGCTTATCGGTAGCATTTTTTATGTCACCATCATGATTGCAGGGATTTTTGTGGCATTGGGTGTCATGAATCTGGGCAAGACCTTCACCTCTTTATTAGCGGGTGCCGGCATTATTGGCCTGAGGCTCAGTTTAGCCTATCAGCAGCCCTTCATGAACTTCATATCAGGTGTCATTTTAGCCACGCAAACGCCTTTCAAGGAAGGCGATGTGATTCAAACAAACGATCACTTTGGAATTGTTGAGGAAATCCATATCCGCACGACCATTCTGTGAACATTCCAGGGGCAGCGCATTATCATCCCCAACCGTGACGTGAATGAGAGGTCGATCGAAAACTTTCCCCGGACCGGTGAAAAGCGCATCGACCCGGAAGGACGTGTATCCTATACTGAGGGCCTCGATCATGTGCAACAAGCGGGTTGAACGCCATCCAACAGTTAAATGATTTAAAGCAAGACCGTGAATCGGAATTTATTTTTACCGAATTCGATGACTTTTCCATCAAGTTTGAAGCACGTTTCTAAATCCCCTACAACAACCAGGAGAAGACATTTCGAGGCGATTAAAGCCCTTCACAAGGCGTTTGCCGAAAATGACATCACCATCCCCCACCCTTTCGCAAATTGGATTTCAATATCCGTGGCGGAAAGGATTGAAAGCAGATGTTGGATGGATGGCAAGAAAGACCCTTATAATCATCAGATATAGAGTTATGACAATGTCTGGTTGGAGGATTGCTTCACAAAAGGGGGCACCTATAAGAGGAACAATTGAATGATTACTTGACAACTGTCACCATCATTTCCTTTTCCTGTTCCTTTTGTGGTGAGGATATTTCTACGAAATAATTCCCTACATCAAGGCCGAAGGTATTGAAGGAGATGATGTTATCTCCGGCCTCAAAGGTTTCGGTAAAACCGAAATGCTTTTCCCCTCTGAAATCGGTCACTTTAAACGTGATAGCCCCTTTTTCAGGCATCGCATAATCTACATTAACGGACTCGCCTTTGGCAATAGCTACCGGGTACTGCGATTCGAGCGCTCTTTTAACGTCAGAACGAACCTGTGATTGTTCACTGCTTTGCTCCTTTTGATCGCCACCGCCTTTTTCCTCAGCTTGTAAAGGAACGTAGCCAACCATGACGAAAGAACAAATTAGTAAAGTTAAAATGCGTACCATGACTTTCTTTTTGCATTGTTTTACGAAAAGCAAAAGAAAAGGTTACATTACTGGTAAAGACGCTTGAGGCGCTGGTTGGTTTCATCCTCTGCAAGATCGCTCTTGATTTGCTCGATCTCGTCAAGAAGGCCGGAGATTTTATCGATATCAGCTTTGAGCTTTTCCATTTTGCCCTTGTCCGGGTTTTCCTTTTTCTCGAGCTCGGCAAGATCATCCTCCAAATTACTCTTTTCATCACTGTATTTGGTTTCTACCTTCATAATTGATTGAGCTGCAATATAACGGATAAACCAGGCATCGTTTTCATCTGCCACTTTCTTAAGCCCTGGCAATGCTACCTCGATTTCCGCCATTTCAAGAGAAGGAAGGTATTTCTTGTATTGATTGATCAGGGAATACTTGCTAATGCCGCTTAGTTTCCTCATCTGATCCCGGAAATAAGCCAATTTGCCGGGCGTTTCATTCTCCGCATAAACACTTGCTACAGCACTAACAATACTGCGATTGCTTTTGTCCTCCAGCTTCGCACTCTCCTTTTCGGCTTCTTCAGGAGCAATGATGTTCAGGGCTTGCAGAGAAGCGGCCATGACCTGGTACGAACTGTCATTCAGTCCTCTTTTGTAAACATAGGCCAGCGAATCCAGCTCAAAATCGTCCAGTTTATCGATGGCTGTTGCTCTTACGCTGTAGCTTTTTCCCGAATAGCTGAGTAATCATCATTAATAGCAGCTACCAATCCTCGTTCCGCCTTTTCTTTGCTGCTTTGATTGTTAACAAAATGCTCAACGGCATTATGCCGGTCGAGGAATAAGGGCGCATTGTTGTACTGGTAATAATATTGATCTGTTGTTTTGTTATCGATAATCGCGGCCAATAGCTTCTTTTGGGCATCAACGTTAACGAGGTTGGGCTTCCGTGAAGCTTCAAAAACTAATGTATCCTCGCGCTGGTCAATCGTGACGCTATGTCTATTGACCTCATCATTTTTATAAACATCAACCTGAACAGGTAGCTTGTAAACGCTGGGCGCTGGCTCCTCCTGCTTTTGCTCTATATAAACCATTGAGCGGTTGAGGGAATCGTTATATGCATAATCGATCTCCAATACAGGATGGCCTGCATCCAGGAACCACTGGTT
>PXTV01000050.1 GCA_003022985.1 Bacteroidetes bacterium SW_11_45_7
TGTGCCGCAAGCATACTGATTTGCCTGATCGATCTCTTCATTGGTAAAGCCGAGTTCATGCAGCAAGAAGAAATCGTTTTGCTGATATTGCTCCGGCTTGAAGCCCAATCTGCTGTAGCAATCTTCACCGAGTTGATGCACATTGAAGACAAACGAAATATCGAATGCACTTTTCATCCCCTCTTCAAGATTGGCTACATCCTGCTCTGTCAACCCTTTTGCCCGCAATGTGTCGTGGTTGATATAAGGAGCGTTGGCAAGCGTACCATATCCTTTGGCATAATTAACGATCTCTTGGATCTTTGTTTCATTATAGCCAAGACTCCGTAATGCAGGAGGAATGGACTCGTTAATGATCTTGAAATAGCCACCTCCAGACAATTTCTTGAATTTGACAAGCGAGAAATCGGGTTCAACACCAGTCGTATCGCAATCCATCACCAAACTAATGGTGCCAGTGGGAGCAATAACTGTTGCCTGAGCGTTTCGATAACCGTATTTCTCACCCCATTTCAAGGCATCGTCCCACGCATTTGTAGCAGCTTCAAGCAGATAATTTGAGCAATGACCGGGATCGATCCCCTTGGGCTTAATTTGCAGCCCTTCGTACGCATCCTGTGCGTTATATGCTGCTGCGCGGTGATTTCTGATCACCCGTAGCATATCGTCCTTGTTCTCTTCGTACCGGTTGAACGCACCGAGATGCTGCGCCATTTCTGCTGATGTTTTGTACGCAGTGCCCGTCATAATAGCCGAAACTGCTCCGGCAAAAGCGCGTGCTTCGTCACTGTCGTAAGGGATACCGGAGATCATCAGCACAGAGCCAAGATTGGCATAGCCAAGACCCAGTGTGCGATAATCATGGGATAGCTGAGCAACCTCTTTCGAGGGGAATTGCGCCATTAATACGGAAACCTCAAGGACAACAGTCCAAAGGCGTGTTACGTACTCATATCCCTCTACATCCAAGGTGAGCTCTTGATTGTCGAATAATTTACCCAGATTGATGGAGGCGAGGTTGCATGCTGTATTATCGAGGAACATGTACTCCGAACAGGGATTGGACGCCCGGATAGGACCGTCTTTGGGGCAGGTGTGCCATTCGTTGATGGTGTCGTCAAATTGCACACCGGGGTCAGCGCAACGCCAGGCAGAATAAGCGATTTGATCCCAAAGTTTTTGGGAGTTAACGGCCTTCATTGTTTCACCATTACTACGGGCCGTAAGCTCCCAATTTTCGCCTTTTTCCAGGCGATCAAAGAAACTGTTGGGGATGCGGATGGAGTTGTTGGAATTTTGGCCCGATACGGTTTTGTAGGCCTCTCCTTCATAATCCGCACTATAGCCGGCTGCTTGTAGAGCCGCCACTTTATCTTCCTCTTCCACTTTCCAATTGATGAATTCTTCGATCTCGGGGTGATCGAGATCAACGCAGACCATTTTGGCTGCTCTTCGGGTAGTACCACCGGACTTAATGGCTCCCGCGGCCCGATCGCCAACCTTCAAAAAGGACATGAGGCCAGAGGAGTAACCGCCACCGGAGAGTTTTTCATTCTCAGCACGGATGTTGGAAAAGTTACTGCCCACGCCAGAGCCGTATTTGAAAATGCGGGCTTCGCGGACCCACAGGTCCATAATGCCACCTTCGTTAACAAGATCATCATCAACAGAAAGGATAAAGCAGGCGTGCGGCTGTGGGCGTTCATAAGCACTTTGGGAGCGCTCCAGCTCACCTGTTTGCGGATTGATGAAATAGTGGCCTTGTGGATTCCCTTTGATACCGTAAGACGTATGCAAACCGGTGTTGAACCATTGGGGCGAATTCGGAGCTGCCAACTGCCCGATGATGGTATAAACCAACTCATCGTAAAAAACCCGGGCATCGTTTTTTGATGCAAAATAATTGTACTCTTCACCCCATTGGCGCCAGCAATCAGCTAAGCGGTGAGCTACCTGTTTGATGGATGTTTCCGTACTGGTTGAACCATCTTCCTGAGGCACACCTGCTTTGCGGAAGTATTTCTGAGCCAAGATGTCCGTAGCTACTTGTGACCAATCTTTGGGTACTTCTACATTGTTCATCTCAAAAACAACACCCCCATTCGGATTCCGAATAACAGATGAACGGTATTCGTATTCAAATTGATCAAATGGGCTTACACCCTCTTTGGTAAAATACCGCTGGAATGGTAAGCCTTTTTTCTTTTTGTTGGATGCTTTTGTTTTGCTCATAGCTTTGGTTTTTCTGTTTATTGTAGTCTAATTGTGTGTGCTGTGAATTTGTGTAATCAACAAATTTATAGTCATAAACTTCGCAGCCAAATTCAAGTTTTCAACATCAACGCTAATGAAATTCCTTCTTCCTTGTTTTAACTGGATTGGCCTTGTGAATAATATTCTACTAACGTTCTATTTAGACGCATATCATCAATAATCAATAGCCTAAAATATCACGACCTCCTTTATAGAATTCTTGCTTCGCTAAAATGTTTATGAAGGTGGGTTCTTGATAAATCTACACATAACGAGGGATATATCCCGCCTTCAGCAACTCTAAGTTATCAACGTGGCGTTGTGGATTTTGTCTACAAAAACCGTGAAATCCGTTTTTTCTTTTACGAAGATCATGGAACTTTGATTTTGCGGGTAGTTCAGCAATTGCCAACTTTGTGATAATTTACGAATAATACCTTAAATCGCACCTATGGCGGCTCAGCGCACTGTATCAATTTTAGGACACTCCGGAAAATTAGCATTTCCCTTGCTGGCTGCTCTTAGTGATCAGGATCATACTACTTACCCACCGCTCCCTGATCTCATAGAGCAGGTCCATAATAAACCAATTGTTCTTCCTTTACTACCAGGTAGTGGTATTCGGAGTTCACATCAAGGGGAGAATAGAAAAGCAGATGCAGACATGATGGGGCAGTGCCATCAGCCATTGAACAAAAACGAAATTATAAAAGGTAACTACTCATTCTCAGTAAAATAGCCACTCCCGATTATTTCAATCGGAACGATGTACTAAATCATTGGTAGTGGCAAAGCTGCATATCATTGATTAGGAAGCAAAAACGCATAGACAGATTGGTTACACAAAAGGCATGAGTAAGGCTATGCATAATAAAACGGGATTCTACACATGAAGGGCAAAGTGTTGAAATCAACAGGCAGTTGGTATACTGTTGAAACGGATGATGGTTTATTGCTGGATTGCCGATTAAAGGGCAAATTCCGGCTTAGTGACCTCGATACAACAAATCCTGTAAGCGTTGGTGATGATGTGATTGTGAGCGATGAGGAAGATGTGGACGCGAATGTTATTACAGAAGTGCTTCCACGCCAGAATTACATTATCCGCCAATCACCTAAGCAAAGTGCCCAACGCCACATTATTGCCTCTAATATCGAGCAGGCGTTACTTATCGTTACTGTAGCCAAACCCCGGACGTCCACCGGCTTTATCGACCGTTTCCTCGTCACAGCAGAAGCATATGCCATTCCCACCCATATTGTCTTTAATAAACAAGATGCATTGACAGAAAAAGAGCTAAAGAAGCAGCAAGCAATCGCTAAAGTTTACGAGGATATCGGCTATCCTGTGTACTATACGTCAGTACCGCAAGAAGAAAATGTAAAAACAATTCATGAGCTTCTAAAAGGCAAAACAACCCTTCTTTCGGGGCACTCCGGTGTTGGCAAATCAACAATCGTCAACAGCATTTACCCCGATCTCAACTTACGAACCAAGGAAATTTCTAAAAAAGTAAAAAAAGGGATGCACACAACCACTTTTGTCGAAATGCACGCCCTTCCCGATGATGCTTATATCATCGACACGCCCGGTATTAAGGAGTTCGGGTTAACTGACATGGAAGCAGCAGAGGTGAGCGGCTATTTTCCAGAGATGCGGGAACGTCTTGACAATTGTCAATTCAATGACTGCCTTCATATGAATGAGCCCGGATGCGCAGTAAAAGAAGCTGTACAGAATGGGGAAATCAGTGAAGAACGTTACCACAATTACCTATCCATAGTTGAGAATCTGCTTGAAGATGAAAAGTATTGAAGAAATAGGAGTTCAGGAATAATATTTACCTAAAGTCGATAAAATGTGATCCATCATGTATTGTATGAAGAATTCTACCACCTTTCAGTAAAGAAAAAGCTACAAACAATGAGAGCTCTTTTGCAACGTGTCAAACAAGCTTCCGTGACGGTAGAGGAGGAAGTTAAATCGTCAATTGGGAAGGGATTATTGATATTTATTGGTATTGAAAACGAAGATGGGCAGGAAGATATCGAATGGTTAACGCGCAAGATCCTCAATATGCGCATTTTCGATGATGAAAATGGGGATATGAACAAATCGGTGATGGATGTGGATGGTGAAATGCTGGTCATTAGCCAGTTCACGCTTCATGCCCGTGTTAAGAAAGGAAATCGTCCTTCTTATATCGATGCAGCCAAGCCGGATGTTTCTGTTCCTCTATACGAGCAGTTCGTTAACCAACTCGAAAAGGAAAGTGGCAAAAAGATCGGTATCGGTGAGTTTGGTGCTATGATGGATGTGGGACTTATCAATGATGGCCCGGTAACTATCTGGATGGATTCAAAGCGCAAGGAATGACATTCCACCTATGGATAAGAGGATGATATTAAGATATCATGAGGTTCATCACAAAAATGCGTATCTATTTAATTAACATGAGATAGCCACTTCCGATGATTTCCATCGGGAGACACGAAGCCACAACGTCATTTGCAAGAATTATACAGAGTATTTGCTTCATGAATCAATCCATAGAATATCACGGTTAGAAGTTCCGGCCAACAATGTGGCTAAAGCCACTGATCTATAAGCTTCCGAGCCCTTGGCTGGCAACTTTCCAAAAGTTACCGGAAAAGAAGGCGGTACATGTGTAATC
>PXTV01000051.1:0-757 GCA_003022985.1 Bacteroidetes bacterium SW_11_45_7
AGGAGCTGCTAAAGCTGTAGCCAAAGTTCTCCCTGAATTGGAAGGGAAGCTTACCGGTAATGCCGTGCGTGTTCCCACGCCTGATGTTTCCCTTGCCATTTTGCATTTGACACTCCATCAAGCCACAACTGTTAATGACGTCAATGAGCTTCTTAAAGAGGCATCACTCCAGGGTGACCTTGTGGAGCAAATTGAGTACAATACGTCCAGTGAGCTTGTATCGAGCGATAATATTGGCAATATGCATACAGCCATTGTTGACAGTAAAGCTACACTGGCGTCCGGTGATGGCAAGGATGTCACGCTTTACGTGTGGTACGATAACGAATACGGCTATACATGGCAGGTTGTCCGGGCAACCAAACATTTAGCTGGTGTGAGACGATTCCGCTACTATTAAGCGGAACTCTGCAGCATTTTCATCGTTTCGTTGTGACGAGGATAAACATTAACAAATAAAAAAGCGAAAACAGATAATATTATGTTCGATAGTTTGAGTGATAGACTCGAAGGTGCGTTCAAAAAATTAAAAGGACAGGGTTCCATAAGTGAAGTTAATATCGCATCGAGCCTGAAAGAGGTGCGCAGGGCTTTGGTAGATGCTGACGTCAACTACAAAATTGCTAAGGAATTTACCAACGAAGTTAAAGAGCGCGCCATTGGTGAAGAGGTGATTCAAGCCGTTTCCCCCGGTGAAATGATCGTCAAGATCGTTCAGGATGAGTTAACAAAACTCATGGGTGGAGAAGCGGCTGAC